>DATLGF010000354.1:0-7611 GCA_035540575.1 Noviherbaspirillum sp. | reverse complement strand
CGCCGGACACGATGACACGCGCGGTGCGGCAGGCGCTGGACCGCTTCGGCGCGCTGCACCTGGCCGTCAACAATGCCGGCGTGACCGGCCCGCAGCAAACGCTGATCGAGGACCTGTCCTTGCAGGACTGGGAAAACGTCGTCGGCACCGACCTGACCGGCATGTTTCTCAGCCTGAAGGCCGAACTGCCGGCGATCGTCGCCAGCGGAGGCGGCGCGATCGTGAACCTGTCGTCGGCCAACGGTATCGTCGGCGTGCCCGGCCTCGCCGCCTATACCTGCGCCAAGCATGGCGTGGTCGGCCTGACGAAGAGCGTGGCGCTCGAGTATGCGGACAAGGGCGTGCGGGTGAACTGTATCGGCCCCGGCTATGTGGCGACCCCGCGCATGCTGCAGATGCCGCGCACGGCCCTCGACGAACTGGCGGCGCTGCATCCGCTGGGCCGGCTCGCGCATCGCACCGAGGTTGCCGAGCTCACCGCCTTTCTGCTCTCGGCCAGGGCGGGCTTCTGCACCGGCGGCTTCTATCCGGTCGATGGCGGGTATACCGCGCGTTAGCCACCTGCACCGCCGCCGCGGATGCCTACTGCCTCTCCCAGCGCGCGGTGATCCGATTCAGCGTGCCGTTCTGCCGGATGATTTCCAGTCCCTTCTCGAAGCGCACGGCCTGCTGCTCGCCGCCCTTCGGGAAGCCGACGAAACGCGGCACCTCGGCGAGCGGCCTGCCGATGATTTTCACCTCCCCCGCCACGCCCATCCGGCGGGCGAGGAAGAGCAGCTGGCTGCGGTCGCCGACGATCACATCGACACGGCCGGCGAGCAGCTTTCTCAACAGCTGCTCGACGTTGACCGCGCCGCCATCCTTGCGCAACGGCGCGCGGTCGAACTCCTCGGTGTACGCGAAACCATGCACGGTGCCGAGCAGATAAGGCTGCAGGTCGGCCAGCGTGCGGTAGTCGGCTGGGCCGTCTTTGCGCGCCATGAACACCGTCACCCCGTTGCGGATCGGGCCCGCGAGGCGGTACTGCGACCTGCGTTCGGGCGTGCCGACAAACTGGTACGCGGCGTCGACCTGTCCGCTCTCAAGCATCTTCTTCGCGCGTTCCCACGGGAAGAGCCTGATTTCATGCGGCTGGCCGACGGCGTCCAGCGCCGCACTGACGATCTCGGTATCCAGTCCGCTGGGGCGCCCGTTGGCAGGATCAAGATAGGCGTAAGGCGGGAAAGATGCATCTGCGGCGATGATCCAGGGCCGCGCACCCGCTTTGTCTGCGGCGGGCGCGGCAATGGGCAGCCATGCGCCGAGCAGGAAGACGGCGGCACCGGCGATGAAACAACGGCGCGAACGGTGGTGGACAGAGCGGGACATCGGTCGGATCAAGGCTGCATATCGACACGTTAGACCGGAGCGCGGCTTTTTTCCAGTCGAAAAGTGCAGGACAGGCCGTTCAGTAGTATCGTGCGCTTCCCTCATCCACGCGCCCCACAACCATTTCATGTCAACGAATGCCTTCAAATCCGCCCTCGCCGCCTGCATGCCGCAGATAGGCCTGTGGCTGTGCCTGGCCAATGCGGACGCGGCCGAGGTCTGCGCAACCGCCGGCTTCGACTGGCTGCTGATCGACGGCGAGCATGCGCCCAACGACGTGCGCACCATCCTTGCGCAATTGCGCGCCGTCGCCCCGTACCGCGCCCACCCGGTGGTGCGTCCGGTCAGCGGCGATGTCCAGCTGATCAAGCAGCTGCTTGATGTGGGTGCGCAGACGCTGCTGGTTCCTATGGTGGAAACGGCCGGGCAGGCGCGCGAGCTCGTGCTCGCCACACGCTATCCGCCGCAAGGCATCCGCGGCGACGGCAGCCCCATCGTACGCGCCTCGCGCTGGGGGCTCGAGGCCGATTACCTGCGGACGGCCAACGACGAGGTCTGCCTGCTGGTACAGGTCGAGACGCGACGTGGGCTGGACAACCTCGATGCGATCTGCGCGGTGGATGGCGTCGACGGCGTGTTCATCGGGCCAGCCGACCTGTCGGCCTCGCTCGGCCATCGCGGCAACCCGGGACATCCCGACGTGCAGGCAGCAATCGACGCGGCGATCGCCACCATCTGCGCGCACGGCAAGGCCGCTGGCATCCTCACTTCCGATACCGGGCACGCGCGTCGCTATCTGGGACTGGGCTGCACCTTCGTCGCGGTCGGCGTGGACGTACGCCTGCTGGCGCTGGCGACGCGCGCGCTGGCGGCGGAATTCGCGCAGCGCGAAAACGGGCCAGCCCCGTACCAAAAGGATGGCCTCGGGTACTGATGCGCGGCCTGCGTGCGGGATTCTGTGGTATCGGCGCCCTTTGCATATAGGCACCGACACTTTTCCAAGTGATAATTGAGGCCCCTTTTGGGGCGTCCTTATCCAGGGCGCTGTTCCTGCCGGCGGTGCCGGTTATTTTTCAAGAAGGAGAGTCATGAACAAGAGCGACATCATCGACACCGTCGCGGCGGACCACGAACTGACCAAGGTCAAGGCACGCCAGATCATCGATCAGGTGTTCGGTTTCATCGGTACGGACCTGAAGAAGACCGGGCGTTTCGCCTACCCGAGCCTGGGCACGTTCACGGTCACCCAGCGCGCAGCGCGCAAGGGCCGCAATCCGAAGACCGGCGAGCCGCTGAAGATCAAGGCGTCCAAAGGTGTGCGCTTCCGTCCCGCCCCGAGCCTGAAGTCGATGGTCGAGAAGGTCAAGATCGCGAAGTAAGCGATGAAAGAAAGAGCGGTCCTCCCGCTCTTTCTTTTTTCAGCCGGCCACAGCATCGCGAACGCTCACCGTTCCAGCGCCTGCCGGACCCACCCTTGATTCGGCACGCCGCCCGGATGCCGATCAGACTTGCGCCGGGGATCACTTCTTCCCCCCCAAAGTGCCGACCTACCGGCACCGGGGCTGTGCAGGATAAAGCCGGGCAGTGCGCGCTTCCGCCTTCCCCAGGCAGGCATCAGCCCTTGGGAAATTCGACCACGGCCTCCGCGCCGGCCTTCCTTCCGTCGACGCAGCGGTCCGCCAGCGTGATGCGCGCATTCATCGAATCGGCGATTTCCTTGCAGATCGCCAGCCCCAGCCCGCCGCCCTTGGAGCCGTGCGCATGCGCAAACGGCTCGAAACGCTCTCTGTCATGACTGGCGGGCAGTCCCGCGCCGCTGTCCCAGACGCACAGGCGGACGTGGTCCGATTCGACGCTCACCGTCACGCCCAGCTGCGCGCCGGCCGGGGTGTGGCGAATCGCGTTGTGCAGCAGATTGGAAATGAGCTCGCCGATCATCCATGGATGTCCGCGCACCTGGGCAGGCGCGGCATCGAGCGCAAAGTCGAGGTTCTTTTCCGCGATCAGTGGCGAAAGGTCCAATGCGGTGGAACGCGCGATCATGGTGAGATCACACAGCTGCCGCATGCCACGCCCGCGCAGCTGCTCGACCTTGGCAAGCGACAGCAGCTGATTCGCCAGCATGGTGGCGCGTTCGACAGTGCCGCGCATCTCCTGCAGCACCACTTCGGCCGGCGCATCGCCGCGCAAACCGGACTGCAGCTGCGTCTTCAGCACCGCCAGCGGCGTGCGCAGCTGGTGCGAAGCATTGGCGACGAAGCGATGCTGATAGTCCAGCAGGCGCTGCAGCCGCCCCATCAGGCTGTTGAGCGCATTCGTCACCGGCTGCAGCTCCTTCGGCGCCGAAGGCGCGAGCAGCGGAGACAGATCGTCGGCGCGGCGCTGATCCAACTGTTCGCGCAGAACCGACAGCGGGCGCAGCGCATGGTTGACCACGATCAGCGTCACGACGGCTACGACCAGCAGCAGCACCGCCTGGCGCAGCAGCGTGTCGCGCAGGATCTTCTGCGCCAGGCTGCGGCGGTTGTCAATGGTTTCGGCCACCTGGACCACCGCGCCGCCGGACGCGTCATTGCTCATGACCGGCTGGAACAGCGCCGCAACCCGCACCAGCTCGCCGCGGTATTGGTCTTCGTAGATCCGCACCACGGTCGGATAGGCGGCTTCGTTGCTGCGCGCGCCGGTGTATCGCGGCAGGGCCGCGTCGCCGGAGAGAAACTGCCCGCCGAAATCCTCGACCCGGTAGATCATGCGCGAGAGGCGGTCGGCCTCGTAGATCTCCAGCGTCGCGTGCGGCAGCACCACCTTCAACTCGCCGTTCTCGTAGCGCAGCAGATCGCCGATCGAATGTGCGGTGGCGATCAGCATGCGGTCGTAGGCGGTGTTCACCGACTCCAGCGCGTTGCGATACAGCGTGAATGTGTCGATCACGATGAACAGCGCGATCGGCGCGATGATCCAGCCGAGCAGATAGGCGCGCACCGAGCGCGCGCCCGGCTTCATGCCTGCTGCTCCGCGGCCGCGCGCAGCAGGTATCCGAGTCCGCGCAAGGTCATGATCTCCGTGCGCGTGGGCGCAAGCTTCTTGCGCAGGCGATGGATGATGACCTCGATCGCTTCGATCTGCGCGCTTTCCTCGAGCGCAAACACCAGCCGGAACAGCCGCTCCTTCGCCACCGCATGCCCCGGCTTGGCGATCAGCGCCTTGAGCAGCGCATGCTCGCGCGGCGTGAATTCGAGCGGCCTGCCGTGGTGGTAGAACGCGCCCGAGCTGCGCTCGTAGTGCAGGTCACCGCATTTGATCACCGCCTCGCTGCCGCCCTTCTTGCGGCGCAGCAGAGCATGGATGCGCGCCTCCAGCTCGTTGAGGTCGAAGGGCTTGGCAAGGTAGTCGTCCGCCCCGGCGTTCAGGCCGGCGATGCGGTCGCCGACAGCGCCGCGCGCGGTCAGCACGATGACCGGCGTATCGAGCTCCTGCTCGCGGGCGCGCTGCAGCAGGTGCAGGCCGTCGATGACGGGAATGTTCAGGTCGAGGATGACCAGGTCGGGATCGGTGTCGCGCATTTGGCGCAGGCCGCTCGCGCCGTCGAAGCAGGCGGTGACCGCGAAGCCGCGCCGCTCGAGCGCGCGCGACAAGGCCTTGGACATGTCTTGATCGTCTTCGACCAGCAGGATCTTCACAGGGGCTCCGGCAGCACAGGCAATCGCCGATTTATACCCGCATTCCGGCCGGCATGCCAAACCGCCTGCACTGAAAGCGGATTGAAAGCTTCATGAAAGCGCCATGCAAGCAAACCGCCGCTCGGCGCTCGCGCGTAGCGCCCAATCTTCCTACACTCTTGCTTGCAGGCCAAAAAAACAATGAAGGAGACAACATGAACCGCTTCAAACTGCTGGCCGGAATCGCACTGGCCATCCCGGCTTTCGCTTACGCGCAGGACAACTGCCCGCATCGCGGCGACCTCGATACCCCGTACTGCGACGCCAACCGCGACATGGTGGCCGACACGCCCACCGACCCCAAGCGCCTGAAGAATCCGAGCACGCTGGTGTTCACGTATACGCCGGTGGAAGATCCGGCCGTGTACGAAAAGGCGTTCGCCCCGTTCACGCAGCATCTTTCCCAGTGCATGGAGCGCCGCGTGGTGTTCTTCCAGGTCCAGTCGAATGCTGCGGAAATCGAGGCGATGCGCTCGGGCCGCCTGCATGTGGGCGGCTTCTCGACCGGCCCGACTGCGTTTGCAGTCAACATCGCCGGCGCCGTGCCGTTCGCCGTCAAGGGCGACGAGAAGGGCTACCAGGGCTACCACCTGTATGTGATCGTCAAGAAGGACAGCCCGATCCAGACCATGGCCGACCTCAAGGGCAAGAAGGTTGCCCACACCTCGCCGTCTTCCAACTCGGGCCACATGGCGCCGCTGGCCCTGTTCCCGAAACTGGGCGTGGTACCCGACAAGGACTACAAGATCACGTTCTCCGGCAAGCATGACCAGTCGGTGATGGGTGTCAATTCCGGCGACTACGACGCAGCCGCCGTCGCATCCGACGTGTTCGAGCGCATGGCCCATCGCGGCCAGGTGAAGCTGGAGGACTTCCGCATCATCTACCGCAGCGAGAAGTTCCCGACCTCTTCATTCGCCTACGCGCACGACCTGGAACCGGCCTTCCGCGACCGCATGCTCAAGTGCTTCTACGACTACCGCTTCACCGACGAGATGAAGAAAACCTTCGACGGCGCGGATCGTTTCTTCCCGATCACGTACAAGAAGGATTTCGAAATCGTCCGCAACGTGGCCGAATCGGCAGGCGAGAAGTTCAACCGCGCCGGCTACGAGCGGGAAGCGGCCAAGGCGAAGAAGTAGCACCGGCTGCCCGTCCGCCCTTCGGAGCGGATGAAAGGGGGCGGGCTCTTCCCCCATCCTTCGGCCCGCCCCGGCAGATGCAGGCGTACCCGCTGGTGCGCCGCGCATCGCGGCCGACCACGGGATGCTCGACGTCCGCCGCCTCACAAAACACTGACGACTCATGTCCCACGCACTCGAAATCCGCGGCCTGGTCAAGGCATACAGGGCCGGCAACCCGATCCTCAAGGGGATCGACCTGTCCATCGACGGCGCCGGCCTGACGGCCATCATCGGCCCTTCCGGCACCGGCAAGTCCACGCTGATCCGCTGCATCAATCGCCTGGTCGATCCGAGCGCGGGATCGATCCTGCTGCGCTCGGCCGAGGGCAGCATCGACCTGGCCGCGCTCAAGGGACGCTCGCTGCGCGAGAACCGGCGTCGCATCGGCATGGTGTTCCAGGAATACAACCTGGTCGAACGCCTGACCGTAATGGAAAACCTGCTGTGCGGCCGGCTCGGCTATGTGGGCGCATGGAATGCGTGGCGCCGCAAGTTTCCGCAGGAAGACATCGACCATGCGTTCGACCTGCTCGACACGGTCGGCTTGGCCGCGTTCGCCAACCAGCGCGCCGACGCGTTGTCCGGCGGGCAGCGCCAGCGCGTCGGCATCGCCCGGGCGCTGATGCAGCGTCCGCAGGTGCTGCTTGCCGACGAGCCGACCTCCTCGCTCGACCCGAAGACCTCGTTCGAAATCATGTGGCTGTTGAAGGAACAGGGCCGGATCAACAATATCCCGGTCATCGTCAATATCCATGACGTCGAGCTCGCGCGCCGCTATGCGGACCGCATCATCGGCATGTCCGAAGGCCATGTCGTCTACGACGGCGCGCCGGAAGGCTTGACCGACGACTATCTCAAGCGCATCTACGGCGGCGAGGACTGGCTGTGAACGCGGCGGCACGCACATCCGAGGCATTCCGGTTCGGCTTCTGGCCCCGGGTGCTCGTCTTCGTCCTGCTCGCGTACATCATCTATGCGTCGTCGCAGCTCGGGTTTTCCTGGACGCGCTTCGTTTCCGGGCTCGACAACGGCGCGCGCTTCCTGAGCCGCATGTTCCCGCCGGACATGACGAAGATGGACATCCTCTGGAAGGGCATCTCCGAGAGCCTGCAGATCGCGGTGCTGGCTTCGGTGGGCGGCATCCTGCTGAGCCTGCCGATCGGCCTGATGGGCGCGCGTAACCTGATGCCGGGCTGGCTGTCATGGAGCGCGCGTGCGCTGGTCGCGGTCTGCCGTTCGCTGCATCCGGTCATCGTCGCGATCCTGTTCGTGAAGGCGGTGGGATTCGGCGCGCTGGCCGGCATCCTCGCGCTGATCGTGGCCTCGATCGGCTTCATTGG
>DATLGF010000353.1:0-5490 GCA_035540575.1 Noviherbaspirillum sp. | reverse complement strand
AAGGCGATGCTGGGTCCGTGGTGGCGCTGGAAGATCGCGGCGCTGTTCGTGTTCGGCGGCATCGCGCTGCTGTTCGTTGCCGCTATCGCCGGCGTGCTCGTCGTCACGGCAATCGCCTTCGCGCTGCTGGCCATCGTGCTGCTGCGCGTGCGCAGCTGGTGGCGCGGCCTGCGCCGCTCGAATTCGTCGCAGGTCCGGCGCAGATAGATCCGCCCCGGCAAGGCCGGCGCGGGAGCGGACCTCAGTACGGGGTCCCGTCCTTGCGCGTGAAGCGCCACTTGCCATCCTCGCCCATCACCGCCTGCAGGTCGTCGCGCGGATAGTTCACCACATCGCCGACCGAGCGGTCGCCGACCTCCAGGTACACCACGTCCGCGCCGCTGCGGTTCTCGAGGTGATGGCCGATTCCCGTTCCCGCCTTGAAGCCGGCGCACATGCCTGGACTAAGCTGCACCTCTTCGCCGCCCGTCACCAGCGTCGGATTGCCTTCGATCACATAGATGAATTCATCCTGGCGTGAATGCGCATGGTTCAGCGCGGACACCGAGCCCGGGGCCAGGCGCGTGAGGTTCACGCCGAAATTGCTCAGTCCGAACAGATCGCCGAGCGGATGCTTGACGCGGCCGGCCATGCGCTCGGCGAAGATGGTCGGATACAAGGAAGGCTTGCTGCGTGGCGGCGCATCCTCGACTGGAAGGGCAACGCGGCCGGAGGCGGGCGCGGGTGATGCGGACATGGGCGACTCCTTCGGTAACAACGGACACAGCCGATATGATGCCGCACCGCCGCGTCAGGCGTGGGCCCGCCTGCCCGCCGCCCATTCCAGCGCATCCTCCAGGCGGTCATTCCCCCAGAACATCTCGTCGCCGGCGAAGAAGGTCGGCGCGCCGAAGATGCCGCGCCTGCGCGCTTCCTCGGTCTGACGCCGCAGGCGCAGCTTGTTCTCCTCGCCGGTGGCGGCCGCGAGCACCGCATCCGGATCCGCGTGCGCGCGCTCCAGCGCCCGCCGCACGTTGTCCTCGCGGTTGACGTCGATGTCGTGGAAGAAATTCTGCAGCATCACTTCGCGGCAGAAGGCGCCGATCCACGGCTCGCCGGCGCCATGGACGGCCACCCGCATCGGCAGCACCGCCACGCGCGGAAACGTGGACGGACGCCGGAACGGCAGCCCGTACTTTGCCGCCTGCCGCTCCATGTCGCGCCACACGTAGGCGCCCTTTTCCTTCTGCTGCACGAAGGGCGCGCTTTCCCAGCCGAGCTCCTTGAAAATCGGCCCCAGCAGGAAGGGTTTCCACACGATATCCACCTGATGCTCGCGCGCGGCCGCTTCGATGCGCATGACCGAGAGGTAGCTGTAGTTGCTGCCGAACTCGAACCAGAACTCCAGTTGCGGCTTCTCGATAACCTGCATGGCAATCCTCACTCAAGAATGACGAGGCAGCGCGCCTCGATGCTTTTGCGCAGCGGCGCATCGGCCGGCGCGCTCGGATCGTCGAACGCGCAGTGCGGCGTCATGCGTACCGGGCAGTCGAGCCGGGAATCATAGGACTTGAATACCAGCACCTCGTCCGGTGTCATGCGCGGATAGTAGTACCACATGTGCATCGGCGAGTAGCGCGCAAGGTAGATTTCCCCGGTACGGTCTGGATAGCGGATGTCCGCCGCCACCCAGTCGCCTCGCGCGAAGCTGCGCGCGTCGCAGACGGCCAGCGGCGTGTCGATGGCCGGATCGATGAAGGGGCGCCAGAAGTTGAGGATCATGTACGGACGATCGTTCGGCGCGTCGCCCAGCACCAGCTGCAGGCGGCGCCGGCCGGACTGCTCGCTGTAGTCGTTGTGGACACGCCCCACCGCGCTCGGCCGCTTGCCGTCGCCCTTGCGGCCGAAGGCCAGCGCCGGGCGCCCCGGTTCGCGCCTGCGCACCTGGTGGTCGAACACGATCGCCTTTTCGCCGCCGGTCAGCGCAAGCGCGAGCAGCTCGATTTCCCGGTAGTAGCCAGCGCGTACCGCGTCGCCGTCGTCGAAATCGATGCCGGAAAGCGGATGATCGCGCAGCTCGAAACCGCTCTGTTCAAGCCCGAGCGCGGAAGCCAGCATCCGCGCGTCATGGATGCGCATTGGCCGGCGTTCGTATTCGCAGTTTTCCCACGCCTGTCCGGGCGGCGGCTCGTACATGTAGTTGTAGGGTTTCTCCGTGGAAGGCACGACATAGCCGAGTTCGCCGGTTACCGCCGGGGATTGATGCCGCATGTCCATATCGGTCGCTCCTGCATGGTGATGCTGCGACTGTAGCGAGCCGTGCCCCCGTACTCAAACGCAAAAACGGCATGGCAGCCATGATCGACCCGCATGTCGCGCCATCCACCGAGGCGCTTGCCTCATCGATGATTACGCTTGTAATATTACGAGCATCTTTCAAAAGGAGTGCCGCATGACCTCCCCCGACCCCGTCGACATGGCAGCCCTCGCCTTTCTTCAGCCTCAGCAAGGATCCCCGAACCCGGCGCGCGTTGAGTCCCCCGACGAGTGGGTCGAGACTGCGGAGGGCCGCATCGCCGTCTGGCGGCGCGGTGCCGGCAAACGGGTCCTGCTCGTGCATGGATGGGCAGGCTCGCATGGCGACCTGCACGCCTTCGTCGCACCGCTGGCAGCCGCAGGATGCGAGGTGATTGCGATCGATCTGCCGGCGCACGGCATGTCTGACGGCAGGATCGCATCGATCCCCGATCTCGCCCGCGCGCTCCTGCACGTGGCCGGCCGCTACGGCCCGCTGTGCGGCGTCGTTGCCCATTCGGTCGGCTGCGCCGCCGTCGGCGTCGCGCTGCGCGACGGTCTGCCGGCGCCACGCACGGTACTGATCGCCCCTCCTGCGCGCTATGCGGATTTCGCCAGCGACTTCGCGCGCATGGTCGGGATCGATCCGCAGGCCTTGCTGGACGCGCTGCGCCGGCGCGACATCGATGTGGACGGCATCGATTTCCCGGCTATGGCGCCGCGACTGGCGTCGCGGGCGCTGATCATCCATTCGCGCGACGACCGCGTCGTCCCGTACGCGAATGGCGAAGCGCTGGCAGCGGCCTGGCCGGGGTCCGGGTTCCTGTCTTGCGAAGGCCTCGGCCATGGCCGTATCCTTGCGGACGCGGCCGTCATCGAACACGCGGTCCGCTTTCTGACAGATTGAGACCGACATGCGCTACCCGAAGGAACACAAGGAGGAAACCCGGCGCCGGATCGTCGACAAGGCGGGCGAGCGCTTTCGCAACGAGGGCATCGAAGCGGTCGGCCTGGCCAACCTGATGCAGAGCGTCGGCCTGACGGTCGGCGGCTTCTACGCGCATTTCGGTTCGCGCGAGGACCTCGTGGCCGAAGCCTGCGAAGCCGGGTTCGCCAGGACCACGGCGGCATTGCGTTCCTACCTGGACACGCAGCCGCGCGGCGAGCGCACGGCCGCCTTCATCGACGCCTACCTGTCGCCGCAGCACCGCGACGAACCGGGCGCCGGCTGCATGATCGCCGCCAACGGCGCGGAACTCGCGCGCCACCCGGCGTCCACCCGCGCCGCCTTCACGGCGCAGGTCGATGCGTGGATCGGCCTGATCGATGCGGTACTTGCAGAGGATGGGCTGAAGGCGGACGCGCGAGCGCTGGCGGCGGGACTGGTCGGAACCATGGTGCTGGCGCGCGCGGTGAACGATCCGGCACGCTCGGACGCCTTCCTCGAATCCGGACGCAAGAGCTTGAAGGCGAACCTGCGACGGTAGCTCACCCCAGCCGGTGCAGCAGCAGCGTCGCCCGCAGCCCCGGCAGGTTGTCTTCCAGCCGCAGCTCGCCATGGTGCAGCGTCGCAACCGCGTTCACCAGGCTCAGTCCCAGGCCGTAGCCCTTGCTGTGCCGGCTCGCGTCGCCGCGCACGAAGCGCTCCCTTGCCTTGTGCATCAGGGCCGGCGGGATGCCGGCGCCGCGGTCGGCGACCGTGAGGCGCACCGCGTCCTGCCCGTCGAACAGGGATACGACGATCTCGCCGCCATCGCGGGAGTACTTGCTGGCGTTGTCCAGCAGGTTCACCAGCGCCTGGCTGATCAACTGCTTGTCGCCGGTGAAGGCCAGCGCGTAGCCCGGCAGGTCGAGTGTGAGCGGCAGGCCCTTCTCCTCCAGGATCGGGGCATAGAATGCGGACACCTCGCGCACCAGCTGGGCCAGGTCGAACGCTTCGAACAACTCCACTCCCGAGCGCGACTCCGCCTTGGCGATCACGAGCAGGCTGTCGAACATGTCGACCAGGCCGTCGACCTGTTCGATCTGCTTTTCGACCTTTGCGCGCAGCGCGCCGCTCAGGCCGGGCTCCTGCGCCAGCGCGCTCATTTCCAGCCGCAGCCGGCTCAACGGCGTGCGGATGTCGTGGGCAATCGCGTTGTTGGAGTCCTTGATCATGCCGAGCAGGCCCTTGAGCCAGTCCAGCATGCGGTTGAGGTTGGCCGCAAGCTTCTCGAATTCGTCCTTGCCGCCGGTGGTCGCGATCCGGTAGTCGAGGTTGCCTGACATGATTTCATTGCAGGCCACATTGAAGTTGCGGAAATAGCGATCGAACAGTTTGACGATCAAGAAGCTCAGCAGCAAGGACAGGGCGAACGCGATGACCGCATTGGCCGCCAGCGAGGCCAGCAGCGTACGGCGCAGCAGGTCGACCGACTCCATGTCGTAGGCGGCGCGGATGACGACGTTGTTCGGATACTCATACACCCGGAACATCAGGTGCTGCGCATCGTCGTCCTCGCGCGGCACCTCGACCTCGAACACGCCGCGCGAGCGCAGCGGCACATACGGCCGGACCGCCAGGTTGCCGGAGAACGATTCTCCCTGCTGGAATTCCAGATACAGGTTCTTGTCGCGCCCCTCCTCCACGATGCCTTCGACCAGCGACCGCGCGTAGGCGGCGCCATTGCGCTCATAACCGTTGGCGATCTCTTCCACGTGGGCGTCGAGCAGCCTCCTCACGCTGGCGCGTGCGGCCTCGATCGACTGGAAGTAGAACACCACGCGCGCGGTGGCGAGGATCACGCACAGTGCCAGGAAAATGATGATGCCGACGCGGAACGAGAAGCTGCGCGGCGCGAACAGGCGCAAGCTGCGGATCATGGGCGTGTGCTGATCTTGAATCCGACGCCCTTGATCGTGTGCACCAGCGGCTGTGCAAACGGCTTGTCGATCTTGGCGCGCAGCTTGCTCATCTGCGCATCGACCAGGTTCGTGTTCGGATTGAAATGAAAATCCCAGACGCCCTCGAGCAGCATGGTACGCGTGACAACCTGGTCGACCCTGCGCATCAGGAACTCCAGCAACTGGAACTCCTTGTTCTGCAGGTCGATGACCTTGCCTTCGCGCTGCACCTCCCGTGCGATCAGGTTCATTTCCAGGTCGCCGACGCGCAGCCTGACCTGCTCGGCCTGCTCCGGACGCGCCCGGAGCAGGCCGAGCAGGTCAGGCTGCGCG
>DATLGF010000352.1:0-13570 GCA_035540575.1 Noviherbaspirillum sp. | reverse complement strand
GGGCGACTCAGCGAGGAGAAGAATTTTGATCTGCTGATCGACGTGTTCACGCGCCTTGCGCCCCGTCACCCCGACTGGGATCTCGTGATACTTGGCGAGGGGCCGGAGCGCGCTGCGCTCGAAGGGAAGGTCGGCATTGCGGGCTTGCGCAGGCGCGTATTCCTGCCGGGGCGCGTGGGAAACATGGGCAGGTGGTACGAGCGGGCAGACCTGTATGTGATGACCTCACGATTCGAGGGTTTCCCGAACACACTGGTTGAAGCGATGAGCTATGGCCTGCCTGCCGTCAGCTTCGATTGCGATACCGGGCCGCGCGACATCATACGACCGGGGATCGATGGCTTGCTGATCCGGCCAGGCGACCTTGCCGCACTCGAAGCGGCACTCGGCAGCCTGATGACGGGAACGAGTGAGAGGCAAGCGTTTGCGCGTGCCGCACTGTGCACGCGCGAGCGCTTTTCGGTCGAACGGATTTCGTCGATGTGGGAGCAATTGTTCGGCCAGTGCGCAAGCTAGGCGATTGGATCAGACCCGCTTCATACCCATGCAAATGCGCACATCGAACAGAGTCCGGGGCGACGGCCCCCACCGGTTATGTCGATCAGCCTGGCGAACCGTCGCTGCCAGCCTGAACATTCCTGCGAATGAAAGATCCAGTGCGGGGAGCTAACATGCAAGACAGCGAAGCAAGAAGGGCCAGGCCCGTGCTGTACTACGGCAGCCGCGCGGTCCCGCGTGCGACGACTGCGTTGCTCTGGAATGGCTACCGGACGTACATCGGCGTGGTGCTTTCGCTATTTCTCCTGGTGCTGTTTCTGAATCTTCCGAACTACGGGATCGCGCTGAACGCGAGCCTTCCACCGAAGCTTTGGTATTTCGCATTCGTACTGCTGCTTGCCCCGCTTTTTTTCCAGACAAGGGCCTTGCTTTTCTACCTGTTTTCGCCGTTCGCGCTGTGGGCTCTCGCCTACGTTCTCATCAACCTGATTCACCTGCTGGGCGGCGTATCAGGCGGGGAAGTTGCGCGCGACGCGGCGATCCTGACAAGGATCCAGTTCGTTGTGCTGGCCGTGGCGCTGGGCTTTGCGCTGTGGAGCTGGCGTGATTTCGGATATGACGGCATTTTCCGTGCCGTCGCAGTGCTTGCTCCTGTCGTCGTGATTCTGGATTTTCTGGTGCCGGGACTGTTCTACCCTCCCGGAACGCCCGGTACGGTTCCCGGCCGCGCTTCCGCCACGTTCATCAATCCGACGATTGCCGGCGAGGTAATCCTGATCACATTCCTGTTCGCCTGTCCTTCGGTGAGCATGCGATACAGGATGCCGCTCTTTCTTCTCACCGGGCTCGGGGCCGCGATGACATTCTCGCGCTCGGCGATCGTTGCATGGATGGTGCTGTGGGCATTCCTGCAGTATCGCCGCGTCCTTCCTGCCGCCGGCTATGCATACGTTCTTGCCTTTTGTGCAGCGATTCCGTTTGTGTTGGCCGCCCTTCAGGGATACCTCGGAAGCCGCGCCGATCTGGACGGCGCGATGGGGAATCTCCAGGACCGCATCAGCTTCTTTTCCAACCCGAGCTTCAACGATGAAAGCTCGCAGGAACGATATGAAGCCCTCAGGGCAGGACTGGAACTGTTCCTGCAGTCCCCGATCGAGGGCGCCGGTGCCGGCGCCACGTCCAGCTGGTTGCTCGCCGTCGGAACGCATAACCAGTTCATCCTGCTCGCCGCCGAGTACGGCGTCGTCGGTATCGCATGCTGGCTGGCAATGGCGCGCATGCTATGGACCGGAAAATACTTCGCGGATCGCAGCCTTCAGATCGCGCTGGTGTTCCTGTTCGTATTCTTGTCCATGTTCGCGCACACGGTGTTCGACATGCTGTACTGGCTGATCACCTTTGCGCTGGTCTCCGATCGCACTTCGCCGGAAAGGTGAGCAAGGTGTACCGACGCACACGGAACCAGGGATGCATCGACTAAGACTTGGAGTGATGGTTGACGGAACGACTTTGCCGGCCTGGCAGGCAAGAGCGCTGGAGGCCATCAGGCGCGATGGACTCGTCGAGCTTGCGCTTGTCGTGCGCGCTTGCGGCGTTGCCCCGGACGACGCGACCGCCGGCCGCGTCTGCCAAACCGGTTGGCGGAGTCTGTTGGCACGTGCCTGGCTGCACCTGGATCGCAAGCGGTTCGGAGGCCGACGGGGTGCATTGCAAGCAGTCGATGCGGCGGCACTCCTGCATGGCGTTCCAGCGATCGATGTTCGTGCCGAAACTGACGGCGGGTTTGATGTGATTGTTCCGGCGGACGCGCCAGCGGTTGCGGACTACCGGCTGGATGTACTGCTTCGGTTCAGCTTCCGTGCGCTGCGCGGAAAAATCTGCGATGCGGCGCGCTGCGGTGTCTGGTACTACGGCTGCGGCGAAGATGCGACCTTTCAATGCCCGTTGCCGGCCGTGTGGGAAGTCCTGCTGAGGCAGCCAACGACGGCCACTGATCTGCTGATGGTTGCAGGCGGCGGAGCCGACGTGGCAGTTCTGGAGCGATCCTGGTCGCCCACGGATACGATTTCTCCCGCCCGGACGCTGGATCGCATGCTCTGGAAATGTGCGAGCTACGCCCCGCGCCGACTGCGCGAGCTTGGCCGGCTTGGTCCTGATGCGTTCCTGCACAGGTATCGCCCGGCACGTCCGGAACCCGTAGATCGCGGCCAGGTGTTGCCGCCGATTCCCGGCAATCTTGCGGTGCTGCGAGGACTCGGTACGCGCGTGGCCGAAAAGCTGGCCGCACGCGTGCGGAATCTGGTGTTCTTCGACCAGTGGATGCTGATGTACCGCATCACCGACGTCGAGCAGCCTGCGAAGGCGGGACCGGAGTTCACCCCGCTCGTCCCGCCGAAGGATCGATTCTGGGCGGATCCGTTCGTCGTCCAGTATCAAGGGCAGTATGCGGTCTTCATAGAAGAATGCGAGTACGCCGACAGCACCGGTTATCTATCCGTGATCGGGTTCAACCGGGATGGCGCGCCCCTGTTGCCGCCGCGGCCCATCATGAAGCGGCCATACCATTTGTCGTACCCGTTTGTATTTGAAGACGGCGGGACGCTGTACATGATTCCGGAGTCGGCCGAGAACGAAGCCATCTCGATTTACCGTTGCCGCAGTTTTCCTGACGAATGGGAGTTCGTCATGAATCTGCTGGAACGGGTCACGGCGTATGACTCGACCATCTGGCGACATAACGGCAGGTACTGGCTGTTCGCCACCGTGTGCGAGAACCGCGAGGCATCTAGCTGGGATGAGGTATTCCTGTATCACTCGGATTCCCTCCTCAGCAGGAACTGGATCGCGCATCCCTGCAATCCCATTGTCTCGGATGTGCGCTGCGCGCGACCGGCGGGACGCATATTCGAGCACCGCGGCGCATGGTACCGCCCGGCGCAGGACTGCAGCCGCCGCTACGGCGGCGCCATCGACGTGCGGCGCATCGAGGCAATCGATGAACACACTTACCGGGAGGTCTCGGCCGGGCGCATCGAAGCGGACTGGCACGCCGGCTTGTCCGGCATTCATACGCTGAACCACGCCGGCCGCCTGACCTGTATCGACGTGATCAGGCGACGGCCGAAATGGCCGGCAGCCAGAGTCACCCGGATGGATTCCGTCTTCGATTCCCTGGCAAAGGCGAAGCGGGCACCGTCCACACTCCCTGCGCGGCAAGCCCCGTATCGACAATAGCTCCGACCGCCGTGCTCGCCGCCCGATTCCTGCAAACCGTATCGCCACCACGCACTCCTGCATAGCCGCCTGTATGCAGACAACTCGTCATGGAGGAACAACAATGCCGACCGACACAATTCTGGTCACGGGCGCCGCCGGCTTCATCGGCAGCCATGTTGCCGCGCGCCTGGCTGAAATGGGGCTGCGCACGATTGGATGCGACAACTTCAATCGCTATTACTCTCCGCGGCTCAAGGCGGACCGTGTCAGGACACTGCTGGCCACGCGCGGCGCCGCATGCCTGACCGTCGAGCTCGCCGATCCCGAGCAGGTCGAGCGCCTGTTCCGGCGCGTGCGTCCAGGCCGCGTGCTGCATCTTGCCGCCCAGGCCGGAGTACGCTATTCGCTGCAGCACCCGCAGGCCTATATCAACGCCAATCTCGTTGCGTTCGCAAACGTCATGCAGGCGTGTCAGCGGCACGGTGTCGAGCACTTCGTCTACGCGAGCAGCAGCAGCGTGTACGGAGCCAACAGCAAGGTACCGTTCCGTGAAGACGATCGGACCGATGAACCGGTCTCGCTGTATGCAGCGACCAAGAAGGCCAACGAGCTGCTTGCTCACTCTTACAGCATGATCCACGGCATGCCTTCGACCGGCCTGCGCTTCTTTACCGTTTACGGTCCATGGGGCAGGCCGGACATGGCCTACTTCGATTTCACAAAGAAGATGCTGAATGGAGAACGCGTCCAGGTGTTTTCGAACGGGCAGTTGCGGCGCGACTTCACCTATATCGATGACATTGTCGAAGGCGTCGTTCGCCTGCTGCTCCATCCTCCCCGCGCAGAGCAGGGTGCTGCGCCGCATGCGGTCTACAACATCGGGAACCACCAGCCGGTAACGGTGATGGAGTTCCTGGCCACCCTCGAGAAAGTCCTCGGCGTGCGTGCGATGGTCGACTTCGTTCCGATGCAGCCGGGAGACGTACCGGCCACGTTTGCGGACACGAGCCGCCTGCGCGAACGCGTGCAGTTCGCGCCGGATACACCGCTTGAAAGCGGGCTTGCACGTTTCGTCGACTGGTACCGGTCATGGTCTACGGAGTCGGAAATCCGTCCTGCGCCTACCTCTCGTTCCATGGACCTGAAGGGAAAGCGTCTCGGCAGTCTCATGCAGTGAGCCGTCGCTGCGCCTGCGCAGCCTGGAATGCGATGAGAACGAAACAAGAACCGAAGAGAGGGATATCGTGAAGATCACAGTGATCGGTACGGGGTATGTGGGCCTGGTCAGCGGAGCCTGCCTGGCGGAATTTGGCAATGACGTGTTCTGCCTGGACGTGGATCGGCGCAAGATCGACATGCTTAACCGGGGCGAAGTCCCCATTCATGAACCAGGCCTGTCCGAGATCGTCAGACGCAATCAGCAGAACGGTCGCCTGCGCTTCTCCACGGATGTGGCGGCAGCCGTTGGTCATGGCGACATTCAGATCATCGCCGTCGGCACTCCGCCTGACGAGGATGGGTCGGCCGACCTGAAGTACGTGCTGGCGGCAGCCAGAAACATCGGCCGCCACATGTCTGGCTTCAAGGTCATCGTCGACAAGTCCACGGTGCCGGTTGGTACCGCCGAAAAGGTCCGGCAGGAAGTGCAGGCGCAGCTGGATGCGCGCCGTGCGCATGTGCGGTTTTCGGTGGTGTCAAACCCGGAGTTCCTGAAGGAGGGTGCAGCCGTTGATGATTTCATCAGGCCGGACCGCATTGTGGTCGGCTGCGAAAGCGGTCCTGAAGGAGAGATGGCACGCGAACTGATGCGCCAGATGTATGCCGCATTCAATCGCAACCATTACCGGATGCTATGGATGGATGTGCGCTCGGCGGAGTTCACGAAGTATGCCGCGAACGCGATGCTTGCCACGCGCATTTCGTTCATGAACGAGCTCGCCATGCTGGCGGAGAAGCTCGAAGCCGATATCGAATCCGTTCGGCAGGGAATAGGTTCGGATCCGCGTATCGGCTACAGCTTCCTCTATCCCGGCTGCGGTTTTGGCGGCTCCTGCTTTCCCAAGGACGTGCAGGCGCTGGAGCGCACCGCGCGCGATTGCGAGCATGAATTGCTGATCCTTCGCGCCGTCACGCAGGTCAACGACAGGCAGAAGAAGGTGCTCGCCCGGAAGATCGTATCGCGCTTTGGGGAGGAGCTTAACGGAAGGCATTTCGCGGTGTGGGGGCTGGCGTTCAAGCCGAACACCGATGACATGCGCGAGGCCTCTTCGCGCGTGCTGTTGCGCGAGCTGATGCTGCGCGGGGCGACTGTCGCAGTCTACGATCCGGTCGCGATGGGGGAGGCCAGGCGGGTGCTGGAGGGCGACCTCAAAGACATTCCAGGAGCAATGGACCGGATCCGTTTCAGCGCGGATCACCTCGATGCGCTGGACGGCGCCGAGGCGCTGACCATCGTCACCGAATGGAAGGATTTCCGCGCGCCGGATTTCGAGCGGATACGCATGCGCCTCAAGTCCCCGGTAATCATCGACGGACGGAATCTTTATGATCCCGAGACCGTGCGTCAGGCCGGCTTCGAGTACTACGCGATCGGCCGCGCCGTGCGCAGGATGTCGTGGGTACCCGCAGCGACGGACTTTCGCGAAAAGCGGCGCGCCCAGCTCGGGGCCGCCGCTGTCAACTCGCGCTTCTTCCGTCGTGGCACCGACATACGCCCGGGAATGGAGAATTGACCATGAATCGGACCATCATGCTTTCGTCCAATACGGCATGGAGCATCGTCAATTTCCGCTCCGGCCTGATCAGGCACCTGCAATCGGACGGCTACTCGGTGGTTGCAGTCGCGCCCCATGATGCGCACGCCCCGCGGCTCATCGACTTGGGATGCCGCTTCATCGACCTGCCGATGGACAACCATGGCACGCATCCTGGCCGGGATATGCTCCTTTTGGCCCGCTATCTGCGGTTGCTGAAGGCGCTGCGGCCGTCCGTCTACCTGGGCTACACCGTCAAGCCGAACGTGTATGGTTCGCTTGCCGCACACGCGCTGCGCATTCCCGTGGTCAATAACATCGCCGGCCTTGGGAGCGCCTTTGTCGAGAACAATCTGCTGACCCGCATCGTCCAGGCCTTGTACAAATGCAGTTTGCGCGGGTCTGAGCGCGTGTTCTTCCAGAACGGCGAGGATCGCGAGCTCTTCATCCGCTCCGGACTGGTGGGCGCGGATTCCACCGACCGTCTGCCAGGCTCGGGTGTCGATCTCTCTCGCTATCCTGCGCGCGCGCCGAGTGTCCTTCACGGCCGGCCATTCCGGTTCCTGCTCGTCGCCAGGGTACTGAGAAGCAAGGGCATCGTCGAATACGTCGAAGCGGCGAGGGCGGTGCGCAGGCACGTTTCGAACGCGCGTTTCCAGTTGCTAGGTTTTGTGGAAAAGCGCGACCGCAACGCAATTCCTGTTGAAGACATTCGCGCATGGGAGCGCGAAGGGGTGCTGGACTACCTCGGGGGCACGGACGATGTCGTGCCCTTCCTTGCCGAGGCAGACTGCGTGGTCTTGCCCTCGTACTATCGGGAAGGGGTGCCGCGGGCCTTGCTGGAAGCCGCCGCAATGGCACGGCCGCTGATCGCATCCGACGCCGTCGGGTGCCGGGACGCGGTCGACGATGGCATCAACGGATTCCTCTGCAAGCCGAAGAACGCGAACGACCTCGCCCAGAAGATGCTCGCGATGATCCGGCTGGATCCGCGCGTGCGCATCCACATGGGGATGGCCGGAAGGCGCAAGGTGGAAGCGGAGTTTGACGAGCGTCTTGTGCTGAACAAGTACTCGGACGTGATCCGCGCGATCGAGCAGAACGGGCGAATCCGGCAGGGTCGACAAAGAACCGGGAGCGTTTCAGGAGGACGTGAATATGCGCGTACAGAAGATTAGGACGGCCGCGGCGGCGGGCGTCCTCGTGCTTTCCTCCTGCGGAGGAGGCGCGGCCGCGGACGGTGTCGACGTGCAGGTCGGGGCGGCGCGCACCTACTATGTTTCGCCTCGCGGCAGCGACACCAATCCGGGCAGCGTCGACGAGCCATGGCGGACCATACAGAAGGCCGCCGACACCTTGGGCCCGGGTGATACCGCGGTGCTGCTCGACGGCAACTACGAGGAAGGCATGGTGCAGTTTACCCGCTCTGGCACCCAGAGCGACCGCATCACCGTCAGGGCGCAGAACAAATGGGGTGCGGTGGTCCGGTCGACATCGGGGTGCGACCCGGCATTCAGCATCAGGGCCAGCTATATCACCGTGCAGGGACTGCGCTTCTCGGTCTCGGAAAACAATGGCGGCTGCGGCAGCTATACGTCGACCAATGTGGCCATCCGCGCATGGGAAGAGATGAATCCGCGTCCGTCGCAACCTGATTCGGGCCATGTGGGGTTCATCGCCGACGGCATCAAGGTGGATGCCGACTCCGCACGCTCGGAAGGAGTGAAGTCGAATCAGGACTTCACAGTGATCCAGAACTCGGAGTTCGGCAATTCCATCGAACTCTTCAACAGCAAGAACTCGGTCATTCGCAATAACGTGGTGAATGGACAGAACCTCTGGGGCATCTCCATCTTCGTCAAGGGCGGAGTCCGCAATGCCCAGGTTTACAACAACGTGATCTATAACAAGAACAGAAACGGATATGGAATCTATCTCGGCGGCGTTACCGCCGATCCCTGGCATTTCGACGAAACGGCGAGGTTCGAAGCCTACCATTCCGTCGCCTACAACAATGTGGTGGTGAACGAAAGCGGCGGAAGCAACATGAGGGCGCTGATTCTCGCGGGTGCGCTCAACAGCGCCTTCTTCAACAACGTCGTGGTCGGCGGATCGCTTGCCATGATGGAAGGCGGGCCCGAGTCCGGCCCGCGTGCGGCAACCACCAATCCGCGTTTCGAAAACAACATCGTGATCTGTCATGCCAGCGGTCCCGCACTGACCGGAAGTTATCTGGGGACGCTGACGATCGGGAACAACAATTTCGCCGGTTGCAGCGACGCTCCCGCGCAAGCCAATCCGGTGACCGGCGACCCGCTGCTGCTCAACCGGTCATCCGACTGGCGCTTGCGAGCCGGCAGTCCGGCGTTGAACGCGGGATCCGTCATTACCTTCATCGGCTTTGACGGTATGCCGATCGACGTCTCGCGCGACCGCAATGGCGTAGCGAGGACTGCGCCCTGGGACCTCGGCGTGTACGAACAGTCAGACCAGTGACGGCCATGGCACGCAAATCCACAAAGCCGGAAGAAAACGCACCGCCTCCTTCCATGCCGACCGCTTTGCCGTCGGGGCGACCGGCGCAAATGCGTCATGTGCTGCACGTCGTCTCCGGACTTCGTGTCGGCGGCGCGGAAATGGCGCTTTACCGACTCGTACTGCATTCCCGTGGGAGCGGGTACATCCACACCGTGGTCGCGTTGACGCCGGAAGGGGACATGGCCGAGCGTTTTCGAAGTTCCGGCGTGGAGCTGATCGTGCTCGACTTCCGGCGCTCGCCCGTCTCTCAGTACTTGCGCCTGCTGCGGCTGATGCGCCTTCGTCGGCCGGACATCGTGCAGACCTGGCTGTATCACGCGGACCTGTTCGGTGGCCTTGCGGCACGGCTGGCGGGCATCCGCAACGTGATATGGGGCGTTCATACGACCTACGTGACCGGCGGCCCGCGCGCCACCGCCGCCGTGCGATGGCTGTGCGGACGGCTCTCGCGCTGGGTGCCGAGCACCATTGTCTGCGTCGCCGAGGCCGCGCGCAGGGAGCACGTCCGGATCGGCTACGACGCCGGCCGCGTTGTGGTGGTGCCGAACGGCTTCGACCTCTCCTTCCTCGTGGCGGGGGACGGGGAGCGGGAGCGCCTGCGACGCGAATGCGGCTTCGCAGAGGATGACGTGGTCATCGGTACGGTGGGCCGTTTCAGTCCCGACAAGGATCACGGAAATTTCATACAGGCGGCCGCATTGCTGGCCAGGCGGAATGCAAGCCTGCGTTTCCTGATGGTGGGGAAGGGCCTCGAGCCCGGCAATGCCGTGCTGATGAACTGGATACGTGAGTCCGGCTGCGCCAAGCGCTTCGTGCTGCTCGGGGAGCGGCATGACATACCGGCCTGCCTTGCCGGCATGGACGTGTTCTGCCTGTCCTCGCGGACCGAGGCTTTCCCGCTGGTGGTTGGAGAAGCCATGGCGATGGGGCTGCCCTGCGTGTCGACCGACGTCGGCGACGTCTCGTTCCTGCTGGGCGGGGCCGGGATCGTCGTTCCCAAGGAAAATCCGGAGGCGATGGCGCAGGCCGTGGCGCAGCTGCTCAGTCTTGAGCCTGCATCGCGACGCAAACTCGGCGAGCAGGCCAGCGCCCGCATACGTGCCGAGTTCGCGATGGAGCGGGCGCGCGAGCGTATCGAAGGCATCTACGAAACGGTCTTGCAAAGGAGAAGCGTCTGATGTGCGGGTTAACTGGTTTTCTACGGGCTGCACCCTGTGCAGCGGAAGAGCAGCTTGCGGTCCTCGGACGCATGACCGATGCGATCGAGCATCGCGGCCCGGACGACGCCGGCCATTGGTCCGACGGCGCAGCAGGCATCTTCCTCGGCCACAGGCGCCTGTCCATCGTCGATCTTTCGCCGGCGGGACATCAGCCAATGCGCTCGGCTTCGGGGCGCTACCTGATCGTCTACAACGGCGAAATCTACAATCATCTTCAGCTGCGTGCCCAGCTGCCCGCCGACCTTCCGTGGCGCGGACACTCGGATACGGAAACGCTGCTCGCAGGGTTTGATGCATGGGGCATCCGCGGGACGACGGAGCGCTTGATCGGCATGTTCGCGTTTGCAGTCTGGGACCGGCAGGCCGCCACGCTGACGCTCGCCCGCGATCGGATCGGCGAAAAGCCGCTCTACTACGGCTGGCAGGGCCGCGGCCGGGACGCGGTCTTCCTGTTCGGCTCCGAACTGAAGGCCTTGCGCGCGCATCCGGCATTCGTCGGTGTTGTCAACCGCGACGCGCTGGCCCTGCAGATGCGGCACAACTATATTCCCGCACCGTACTCGATCTACGAAGGCATCGCGAAGCTTCCTCCGGGAAGCCTTTTGAGGCTCGCGCACGGGCAGCGTGAGCCTGTGATCGAAGCCTACTGGTCCGTCGCCCGGGCGGTCGAACTCGGCATGGCGGATCCGTTCATCGGCACGCCGGAAGAAGCGGTTGACGCCCTGGAGCACCTGCTCAAGGATGCGGTGCACGCACAGATGGCGGCTGATGTGCCGCTTGGAGCATTCCTCTCCGGCGGGGTGGACTCGTCGACCGTGGTCGCCCTGATGCAGCGGCAATCCGTCCAGCCGGTGAAGACGTTTTCGATCGGGTTCCACGAAGCCGGTTTCAACGAAGCGCACCATGCCAAGGCGGTCGCGCAGCATCTAGGCACCGATCACACGGAGCTCTATGTGTCGGCGGAACAGGTGAGGGACGTGATCGCACGCATGCCGCTCGTGTACGACGAGCCATTCTCCGATTCGTCGCAACTGCCGACCTTCCTCGTCGCGCAGTTGGCGCGCCAGCACGTGACCGTTTCACTGTCGGGCGATGCGGGGGACGAGCTGTTCTGCGGCTATGACCGCTACAGCATCACCGCGCGAACATGGAAGTTGATGAATGCAACGCCTCTCGCCATGCGCCGGATGGCGGCAAAAGGGCTGACTGCGGTGCGCGCGAGTACCTGGTCGCGGCTTGCCGACGGCGCGGCGCGCGTCCTTCCGCCGCCGATGCGGATTCCCAACGTCGGAGACAAGCTGCACAAGGGGGCGTACGCGCTCCAATGCCAGTCGCTCGACGCACTCTACCTCCGCCTCGTCTCGCACTGGGACGATCCGGCTTCGATGGTGATCGGGGCGACAGAGCCGCGTACCGTGCTCACCGCGCCTGACGAGCGGTTTGTGAAGCTTGACGGCATACAGCGCATGATGGCGCTCGACATGCTGAGTTATCTCCCTGACGACATCCTCGTGAAGGTGGATCGTGCTGCGATGAGCGTTTCACTGGAAACACGCGTGCCGTTCCTGGACCACCGTGTCGTCGAGCTCGCCTGGCGTCTGCCCCTGTCGTTCAAACTGCGAGAGGGGACAACAAAATGGGCGCTCAGGCAGGTCCTTTACAGATATGTGCCGAAAACCCTGATCGAGCGGCCGAAGATGGGATTCGGCGTGCCGATCGGAGACTGGCTGCGGGGGCCGCTGCGCGGCTGGGCGGAGAACCTTCTGGATGCGGCGCGACTGCGTCGCGACGGATACTTCGATTCGGACATGGTCAGGCAACGCTGGGACGAGCATCTGTCCGGCCGACGCAACTGGCAGTATCACCTGTGGGATGTGCTGATGTTCCAGTCCTGGCATGAGGAGCAGGAGCGCGGCATCGAGCGAGGTTTGGGCCGCAGCGCCGTGCCTCGCTATGCCGCGCGGGCGTGATGATCAGCAGGACCAGGCGGCGGCGATCGCCGCCTCCCGGACCTGCGCTACTTCGGATGGATTAGTAGTTGTAGATACCCAGATCCCACGGCGCAGTACGAACGACGCCATTGCGATCACGCGAGACGTCGATAGGTTTGCCGTCAAAGCCGGTCAACGACACCGTGGTGCCGGTGTTGCGGGCCGGGCTGTTGGTCTGCAGGCGCCAGTCGGACGTGCGATTGACCAACAGCGGGTCTCCAGTTACCGGGCTGGCCTGATTAGGCACGCTGCCGCAGTTGCTGAAGTTGTTGTTGGAGATCGTCATCGTGCCCTGGTGGCTGCCGGTCAGCGCCGCGGAATTCGCGTGGCAGATAATGATGTTGTTCTGGATCTTCGGGTTGGTCGTCGATGCGCGTGTACCAGACCCGCCTCCTTGCATCATCGTGATCGAACCGCCGACCACGACGTTGTTGTAGAAGGCGCTGTCACGGGCGCCGGAGAAGATCAGACCTACCATGCCGCCGCCGCTCTCGTTGACGATTACGTTGTTGTACGCCACCGAGTTGTACGCTTCGAACTTGGTGTTGCCGTCGAAGTGCCACGGGTCGCCCGTCGAGCCGCCGAGGTAAAGCGCGTAACCATTGCGGAACTTGTTGTAGATGGTGTTGTTGTAGATCTGCGTGTTGCGCGTGCCGCCCTTGACGAAGATCGAGTTGCCCCACAGGTTCTGATTCGTCACCACGTTGTTGCGGATGATCGAATCCTTCGTGTTGAACAGCTCGATCGTGTTGCCGAACTCGGAGTTCTGGATGATCGTGAAGTCCTGGTTCGACTTCACGCCTTCCGACCGCTGCAGTCCCGCATCGACCTTGATGCCGTCCGCGACAAAGCCGACATAGCCGGAATTCGGGTTGGACGGGTTCGGGTTATGCAGATCCCAGGCGCGGATCGCCACGTTCGTCGAGGTGTAGTTGCCGCAGGTTGCGTTGCGCGGCGAGACCGAGAAGCGCAGGTCCTGCACGGTGATGTAGCTGGCGGCGATGCTGAAGCCGGGTTGGCAGCCGGAGGTGGAGCTGACCACGGCCTGCCACTTGTTCTGCGCCTTGATTGTGATGCGTTTGCTTGCCGTGCCGGAGCGGGCAAATCGGATGGAGCCCTCTTCGTACACGCCATTGAGCAGGACCGCGGTATCGCCGGCGACCAGGGTGTTGGCAGCTTTTTGAATCGTTCTCCACGGTGCTGACATCGTGCCCGGATTGGAGTCGTTTCCGTTTGGCGAGATGTAGTAGGTCGGCCCGGTGGGTGCGGGCGCAGGTGCGGGTGCCGGAGCGGGCGCGGGTGCAGGAGCAGGTGCCGGAGCAGGAGCGGGTGCCGGAGCAGGTGCAGGCGCCGG
>DATLGF010000351.1:0-6141 GCA_035540575.1 Noviherbaspirillum sp. | reverse complement strand
GACCGAATTGACGATCTCATCCATCGTCTTGCCGGCCTCGTCGACCAGGCGGCCGCCCGCGTCCACTTTCTCGACCGAATCGCCGATCAGTGCCTTGATCTCCTTCGCCGCGCCGGCCGAGCGCTGCGCCAGGCTGCGGACTTCCGCAGCCACGACCGCGAAGCCGCGTCCCTGCTCGCCCGCCCGCGCCGCTTCGACCGCGGCGTTCAAAGCCAGGATGTTGGTCTGGAAAGCGATGCCGTCGATCACCCCGATGATGTCCACGATCTTGCGCGAACTCTCCTTAATTGAGCCCATCGTGTCGACCACCTGTCCGACCACCCGGCCGCCCTTCAACGCGTGGTCGGAGGCGGAGACGACAAGCTGATTCGCCTGTCGCGCATTCTCGGCGTTTTGCTTGACCGTCGTGGTCAGCTCCTCCATCGAGGATGCCGTCTCCTCCAGCGAGCTCGCCTGCGCTTCCGTGCGCGCCGACAGGTTCGCGTTGCCGGAAGCGATCTCGCGCGATGCGACAGATATCGTTTCGGTGCCCTGCTTGATGCGGTTCACCGTGTTGACGAGATTGCCCTGCATGCTCTTGAGCGAATTGACAAGCTGCCCCGCCTCGTCCATGCCGCCCTGCTCGATCGTCGAGGTGAGGTCGCCGCTGGCGATCGTATCGGCGATTGCAGCCGCGCGCTGCAGCGGCACGGTGATCGTGCGCGTCGTGAACCAGGCCACCAGCGCACCCAGCGCCAGCGTCAACAGGCCGAAGCCGAGCATGCCCAGGCGCGTGGTGGAATAGTTGGCTTCGCTTTCCGCGTAGGTGGAGCGCATGTTGCGCTGCTGGTGCTCGGCCAGCGCGATCAGGCTGCCGATCCACTTCTCGTGCACCGGCGAGAAATCGCTCTTGAGCAGCGAAGCGGCGTCGAAATAGTTTCCGCCGACCGCTTCCTTGCGGATGTTCTGCGCGATCTTGATCACTTCTTCGCGCTGCGCCAGCACCGGCGCAAGAACCGCCTGCGTGGCCGCATCGGTAGACAGCTTCTTCAGCAGCGTCTCGGATTTTTCATAGTTTTCGAGGATCGCATCGAGCCGCTTGGCCTCACGCTCGCCCTCCGTCGCATCGGTGGGCGCGGCGATGCGCCGCAGCGCGAGAGCGAGCGACCAGCCCGCCTCGCGCATTTCCAGCGCGGCGTTCAGGCTTGCCACATCCTCGGTCACGATGCGCTGCGTCGTGCCATGCAGGTCGCTCATGCGCCACAGGCCCAGAGCGAGCAGCAGCGACGCGCACACGAGCACGAGACCGAAACCGAGTCCGAGCCGCGCCCCAATCTTCACGTTCGACAGACTGATCATGTTTCACTCCCTGTTTGAAAAGACCGCTTCATGCGGGACTTCCTTGTTTCGTACCGTGTGCAACCACTATCGGATTAGCCTGCCGCTATGCGGCGATCTTGTCGATCAGGCCCATTTCGGCGCTGGACATCAGGCGGTCGATGTCGACCAGGATCAGCATGCGCTGGTCGAGCGTGCCCAGGCCGATCAGGTAATCGGTGTTGAGCGCGGTGCCCATTTCCGGCGCCGGCTTGACCTGCTCCGGCGCCAGCGTGATCACGTCGGACACGCTGTCGACCACCATGCCGACGACGCGCCCGGCAATGTTCAGGATGATCACGACCGTGAACTGGTCGTAGGTTGGCGTGCCGAGGTTGAACTTGATGCGCATGTCGACGATCGGCACGATGATGCCGCGCAGATTCACGACGCCCTTGATGAATTCCGGCGCGTTGGCGATGCGCGTCACCGTTTCGTAGCCGCGGATTTCCTGCACCTTCAGGATGTCGATGCCGTATTCCTCCTTGCCGAGCTTGAAGGCAAGGAATTCATTGCCGGTCATGTCGCGCTCGCCGTCGGCCGCGCCCGCCTGGAGTGTCGTCTGGTTCATGGAAGTGTTCCTTATCGGGTATAGGTAGGTTCATCGCTGAGCTGCCTGCTCGAGCGCAGCAGCGCAGCCACATCGATGATCAGGGAGACGCCGCCATCGCCAAGAATGGTGGCGCCGGAAATGCCGGCCACCTTGCGGTAGTTCGATTCGAGGTTCTTCACCACAACCTGCTGCTGCCCCACCAGGTCGTCGATGAACAGCGCTGCCTTCCTGCCCTCGGATTCAAGGATGACGACAATGCCTTCGGACGGGTTGGTGAAGCGCGGCTCGATGCCGAACATCTGATAGAGCGGAATCAGCGGAAGGTATTCGCCGCGCACCTTGATGACGCGCCCCTGCCCGGTGATTTCCTTGACGTCGGCCGGATCGGGCTGCAGCGACTCGACCACATAGCCGAGCGGCAGGATGTAAATTTCCTCGCCGACCTTGATCGACATGCCGTCCAGGATTGCCAGAGTGAGCGGCAGCGAAATCGAAATCGTGGTGCCGAAACCCTTGGCCGAACGGATCTCGACGACCCCGCCCATTGCCGTGATGTTGCGCTTGACGACATCCATGCCCACGCCGCGGCCCGATACATCGGTCACGACTTCCGCGGTCGAGAAACCCGGCGCGAAGATCAGCTGCCACACTTCGGAATCGGGCATCGTGTCCGACACAGGGAGGCCCTGCGCGCGCGCCTTTGCAAGTATCCGTTCGCGATTCAGGCCGCCGCCGTCGTCGCTGACCTCGATCACGATGTTGCCGCCCTGGTGACCGGCCGAAAGCGACAGCCGACCGGTCTCGCTCTTGCCCGCCGCGCGCCGCACCTCGGGCATCTCGATGCCATGGTCGATGCTGTTGCGCACCAGGTGCGTCAGTGGATCGACGATTCGCTCGATCAGCCCCTTGTCGAGTTCGGTGGCCGCGCCGTGCGTGACGAAATCGACCCGCTTGCCCAGCTTGCTGGCGAGATCGCGCACCATGCGCGGGAACCGCGAAAACACATAGTCCATCGGCATCATGCGGATGGACATAACCGCTTCCTGCAGATCGCGCGTATTGCGCGTGAGCTGGCTCACGCTGCTCAGCAGGCGCTCATGCAGCATCGGATCGAGCGAGCCGGTGCGCTGCTCTATCATCGCCTGGGTGATCACCAGTTCGCCGACGAGGTTGATCAACTGGTCGACCTTCTCGATGCTCACCCGAATCGAGGTCGACTCCGCGTTCGTCGCCGCACCGCGCTCGCTATCGCGCTTGCCGGCGGCGGGCTTGCGCTCGACGGCCGGCATGCTGCCCGGCTTGTCGGAGACGTTCGGCGGCGCAGCTTCGACGGGGGCGGCCGACCCACCCTCGCGAGCCGCACGCATCTCGGCAGTCTCGAAGTTGTCGAAGAAGCCGTAGCCTTGGCGCGCCTCCTGTTCGGCCTTCGCCGCGGCCTGCTGCCCCGGGTTGGCTTCCAGCGGCTCGAAGAAGCCGTATCCCTGGGCCTCTTCCTGTGCAGCCTTCCGCGCCGCCCCTTCCGCTGCCATCGGAACGCTCTGCTCGGTGATCGCGAGCTGGTCCGGATCGAGGATGAATGAACAGATCGCCACGATGTCGTCGCGCGAGCCCGAGCTGTGCAGCGTAAAGGCCGTGCGTCCGTCCGCGAGCGGCTCGCTGCGGATCGGTCCCAGCAGACCGAGCTCGGCCTCCAGCGCCTGCACATCGCGCTCCGCGACGGCGGGAAGCTCGATGCGGAACTGGTGCGACACGCCGACGCTCCCTGAGCCGACGGGCTCCGGATCGCTGACCGGCGTACCATCGAGCGACGCCATGGCCGCTGCGGGCACGTCTCCCTGCGACAAGGACTGCAGCATCATGCGCACGTCAGCCACTGCCTCCTGGTCGACTTCGGTATGCAGGCGATGCCCATCGAGCTGCATCTTCAGCACGTCCTTGGCGACCAGGAACGCATCCACATGCTCCGAGGTCAGCGTCATCTCGCCCTTGCGGATCCTGTCGAGCAGGGATTCGAGCACATGGGTCACTTCGGTCAGATCGGTCAGGCCGAAGGTGCCGGCGCCGCCCTTGATGGAATGCGCGGCGCGGAAAATCGCGTTCAGATCTTCCGCATCGGGCGCATCAACGTCGATGGCCAGCAGCAGCTTTTCCATCTCGGCGAGAAGCTCTTCGGTCTCGTCGAAGAAGACCTGGAAGAACTGGCTCATGTCAATGGTCATGGTGGGCTCCCTCGGCTCGTTCTTATTCTGTCGACGGCTCCGCTAGCCGATGACCTTCTTTACGACTTCCGTCAGTCGCTGGGGATCGAAGGGCTTCACCAGCCATCCGTTCGCGCCGGCGGCACGTCCCTTCGATTTCATCTCGTCGCTCGACTCCGTGGTCAGCATCAGGATCGGCACCTTCTGATAGGTCGGCAGGGTGCGCAGCGAGCGGATCAGGCTCAGTCCGTCCATGCGCGGCATGTTCTGGTCGGTGAGAACCAGATCGAACACCTGGGTGCGTGCCTTTTCCAGTCCATCCTGACCGTCCACCGCCTCGGTCACCTGATAGCCGGCGGCACGCAGGCTGAACACCACCATCTGCCGCAAGGAACCGGAATCATCCACTGCCAGGATCGTTTTCGCCATTGTTCACACTCCACTGTTTCTTGTTGGACGCGGGCTGGCGCCCGCTCTTCATTGAATTCTAAAAAAGCTCGATGTCGCCGCTTTCCATGTGGGTCTGGCACACGGCCTTCCACAGTGCGCTCTCCAGCTTAACGCTCTGCTCCTCGAGCACTTCGTTGATGCTTGCCAGCGCGCTGACGATCTCTTCGGCATTGGTATCGGAAATGCCCGAGCTGCCGGTGCCGATGCCGCCCAGCACTTCGCGCAGGCCGGCCACCCGGCGCACTGTGCGCCCGATCAGCTGGTTCGTCAGGTCCTGGAACTGAAGGCCGGTCACCGCCGCGTTGACGTGCTGGCCGATTTCCGCGTGGCGCTCGCGCAGCTGCTCGACCAGCTCGGGGCTGGCCTGACCGGCGGCCAGCAGCGCATCGATCGATGCCTGCTGCGCCGACACCGCCTCGTGGATCGCCATGAAACTCGCCCCCAGCTTCTCGATGGCTTCACCGAGCAGATAGCTGGTCTGCATCAGATCGGTCTCGACCTCGTTCAGGTGCTGCGTGCCATGTCCGGACAGATTGGACAGGAGGCTCCTGACGTGCGTCCCAAGTCGTTTTTCTTTTGTCATATGCGAACCACCCTCCCCTCCTTGCGCGCCGCCATGGACCTGTCAGGGAAGCCGTTCTCCGCTGACCACGTCTGTCCTACTGCGCCGCCGCAGGTGCCCCTTCCAGCTCCGCATCCGCCTGGCCCGGCGCGTCGACCGCCGGCGCCTCCTTCGTCACCGCCTCTTCCGCCTTCTTGTTCATCACGATGATGCTGATGCGGCGGTTGATCGGATTGAACGGATTCTCGTTGTCGAACAGGACCGCAGAGGACAGGCCGACCACGCGCAGGACCTTGCTCTCGTCCATTCCGCCTGCCACCAGAGCCCTGCGCGAGGCATTGGCTCGATCCGCCGACAATTCCCAGTTGCTGTACCTGCGCTCCCCGCTCGCATAAGGCGTCGCGTCGGTATGGCCGGACAGGCTGATCTTGTTCGGGACTTCGTTCAGCGCGTTTCCGATCTCGTGCAGGATGTCGCGGGTGTATGGCTGCAGCTCTGCGCTTGCAAGCGCAAACATGGGTCGATTCTGCTCGTCAACGATCTGGATGCGCAAGCCCTCTGTTGTAATGTCGAGCAGGAGCTGGCTGCGGAACTGGCGCAAAGTCGGACGCGCCTCGATCATCGCCTCGATGTGCGCCTTGAGCGCGCGCAGCCGGGCGTTTTCCTGACGCTCCAGCTCCTTTTCGATCTGGCGCATGTGCGCGGCCTGGAGGTTGTAGGTCTTCCTCAGCTCCGGATCATCCGCCTTGCGCACCTGGCCGTCCTTGCGGGTCAGATCCTTGCCGCCGCCCTGGATCACGGACGAACTGTCGCCCGAACCCGAGCCACCCATCATCGCGACCTTCAGCGGCGTATTGAAATAATCGGCGATACCCTGCAGATCGCCCTTGGTGGTCGAGCCCAGCAGCCACATGAGCAGGAAGAACGCCATCATCGCGGTCACGAAATCCGCGTACGCGATCTTCCAGGCGCCGCCGTGATGTCCGCCGCCGCCCTTCTTGATCCGTTTGACTATGATGGGC
>DATLGF010000350.1:0-6784 GCA_035540575.1 Noviherbaspirillum sp. | reverse complement strand
ACGGCAGCCACGAGCAGGAATGCGACCACCCAGAGCGGCGAGGTGTAGGCCAGCGTCATCGCCGTGGGCAGCGGCAGTACCGCGATCGTGTAGAACCACAGCGACATCGAGATCAGGCCGACGGCCCCGCGCTTGAAGTGGAGCCCGAGATGCGGCGTGCGCAGCGGCGCGAAACGAAGGCGGCAGATCAGCAGGATGACGAAGACGCCGATCGCGCCGCGGTAAAACAGGATTTCACCCAGTCCGTGCTGGTCCGCTGCCAGCTTGACGCAGACCCCCATGATGGAGAACAGGAAGGTTGCGGCAAGAACCCACAAGGACTGCATGGAGGAGAGCGGTAAACGAGGAAGGGGCAGTATCTCCGGGCAGCTGCCACCGCGTCAAATGACAATCGCACAGAAGGCCATGCCTTGGCAGCATGGCCCCCTTACAACGTGATCGTGCCGCGCCCGAGTTCGCGCACCGTCCCGCCTACTGAAATCTGCCCGCTCGCATTCACGTCGAGGTACAGCACGCACGGCCGCTGCACCGCTTCACCCTGGCTCACGCGTACCGAAAACGGCGGCTGGCGGCCGCCGTGCCGCATCCATGCACCGAGATTTGCACAGGCGGACCCGGTGCCCGGGTCCTCGCTCACACCGCCGCCCTGGGTGGTGAAGAAATACCGGGCCAGCACCGCATCACCGGTGAACGCGAAGACGTACCCGGTCTTGCGCCCCAGGCTGCTCTGCGGCCAGCGGTCGAGCAGAGAACTGTCCGGCGCCGCTCGCCGCACCGTCCCGGCATCCCGGACCGGAATCAGAAGTTGGTCGACACCGGCGTGCACCCATGCCGGATCGGCCGCCAGGTCGCTTTCGTTCAGGCCGACCAGCGCGGCGATCAGCGCGCGCGGCTCTTTCGGCGGGTAGACGGGGACGGCGCCGGCGGCCAGGGACGGCGCGGTGAAGGACCACAGGTCGCCTTTCGCGCGCACCGGCACGACGCCGGCCTTGAACTCGAGCGAGACGGCATCGCCACCGTCGCCGGCGGCGCGCACCACGTGGGCCGAACCCAGCGTGGGGTGGCCGGCGAACGGCAGCTCATAACCCGGCGTGAAGATGCGCACCCGCGCATCCGCGCATTCGGACGGCAGGATGAAGGTCGTCTCCGACAGGTTGAACTGGCGCGCCAGCGCCTGCATCTCGGCGTCGCTGAGACCGCGCCCGTCCTCGAACACGCAAAGCGGATTGCCGCCGAATTTTTCCTCGGCGAAGACATTGACGATACGGAACGTATATTCCCTTGGCATGGGTGCAGGTGAAGGCGAGTGGGCAGATGTGCATCGTAGCGCAGCGGCGGCAGCTCGCCACGGTACGGCTCATCCAAATCGGCCGGGACTGTGCTGGTGAAAGCATCGGTACGCATGCGGCGCACGCATGCGACGCCCGCACAAATCTCGCTTGTCGCGCAGATTGCGCTCCCTACACTGGAAGGACGTCATTCCCCGGGAGCATGCATGAACACGCTGCGCATCAATCCGCTGGCCGCGATTCTCTGTGGCGGCATCATCATGGGTCTTGCACTCGGCATACGCCACGGACAGGGGCTGTTCCTGCTGCCGATGACGGCCGAGCGCGGCTGGTCGCGCGAGGAATTCGCATTCGCGATCGCGTTGCAAAACCTGCTGTGGGGACTTGCCCAGCCGTTCACCGGCATGATCGCCGATCGCTTCGGTTCGTTGCGGGTGATCTTTGCGGGCTGCCTGCTGTATGGCCTCGGTCTGTTTTGGATGGCGCACGCCGCCACGCCGCTGGCGCTGACCCTGTCCGGCGGCCTCGCGATCGGCATGGCCTTGTCGGCCACCGCCTTTGGCACGGTCTACGGCGCGCTGGCGCGCATGGTGCCGCCGGAGCGGCGCGGATGGGCACTGGGACTGGCCGGCGCGGTCGGCGGACTCGGGCAGTTCGTCGCCGTACCGGTCGCGCACGGCTTCATCGACGGCTTCGGATGGATGGCCGCGCTGGTGATCCTGGCCCTTGCGATCGCGGCGCTTGCGCCGCTGGCGTTCACGCTGACCGACAATCCGTCGGCCACGGTCGCGCCGGGGGCAAGACAGGGCATGGGCAGCGCAATCGGCGAGGCATTCCGTCATCGCGGCTTTTTGCTGCTCAATCTCGGCTTCTTCGCTTGCGGCTTCCAGTTGGCATTCATCGGCGGCCACTTGCCCGCCTACCTGGCCGACCACGGGATGAACGCGCGCGCGGCCGTGATCGCGCTGTCGCTGATCGCGCTGGCGAACGTGGCCGGCACCTTCCTGTTCGGGCGCTGGGGCGATGTGTACCGGCGCAAGCATCTGCTGGCCTGGGTGTATCTGGCGCGCTCGGCGCTGATGGTGGCGTTTCTCGCATTGCCGCTCAGCGAGCTCTCAGTCTATGTTTTTGCGTTCGGCATGGGCTTCCTGTGGCTGGGCACGGTGCCACTGACCAGCGGACTGATCTCGCAGGTCTTCGGCGTGCAGTACATCTCGACGCTGTTCGGCTTCGTGTTCGTCGGCCACCAGATCGGCGGCTTTCTCGGCATGTGGCTGGGCGGCCGGGTGTACGACCTGACCGGCTCGTATGACCTGATCTGGATCGGCGCGGTAGGCATCGGGGTCGTTGCCGCGGCGCTGCACTGGCCGATCGATGACCGGCAGGTGGCGCGGCTGCGCATGGCGTGAGGGGCAGGCGATGAAGACCGGTACCGGCGCGCTGCTTGCTGCGATCGGGCTGCTGATCTGGCTGGCGGCGGCTGCGAGCCTGCTTGGCCCGGCGAAGCTGCAGTCGATCGTCGGGCTGTTTGCGCTTTGCTGATAGCGGGGGGCGGGGTGTGACCTGCGGGTCAGGCTCGAACAGTTCCGTCAGCCGGGTTCGACCGAAGGACGGCGCTAGCTGGAAACCGATGGGGCGCCGGTCGGGGGAATGCGTGCGAATGCACTGGGAAGGTCCGCTTCGAGAAATTTCTCTTGCCCGGCACACCAGCCAAGAAGCAAGCGCGGGCCTTGAATGCCTGGGACCTCTCGCAGATCCGCTGAATTGCTCCGGCAGTCGAGCGCCTGGCAGAAACTTTCGAAATCCTCGCGCCAGCGAGAGATCGGGCTGAACGAATGAATCAGCATCACTGCGACCGAAGCATGAAACGCCCGCGCGGTAAGCAGGGCAGACACCGTTCTGTGCAAGAGCTGATAGCGAATGCGGTCGTCGAAAACAGCCGTCCGGCCCAGTTCTTTCTCAAGAAAGGCGATGCGGCTGAGCTGTCCTGCACTCGCAGCGTGCTTCTTTTCTCCAAGGGTCGGGCCAAACGGCTCATCGACCTTTGCCTCAACGCCGAGAACCACCAGGCCACGTCGGTTTCGCGCGATCGCGAGAATATCGGTTTGCGATACGGTTGCTCCGCCGGGAAGCTCTACACCCCATTCCGGGAACGCCGCCAACAGTTCAAGCTGGGAGAGCGCGGGATCGTCGGATGAGTCGAGCACGCTTGTGACTTCGGATGGGAGACGCGGGTGGCATTGCTCCCAGCACGCCGCGGCAGACATCGCAGAGCGCCCCTTTTTCCAGTGCAGATCGGGTTTGCCGAGCAGGCGCTGCCAGTCGGCGCCTGTCATTGTCGGTACGAAGATGCGCTTCACAGTATTTGTCGACGCTCGGTTAGTGGTTGTTCATGCGGAATCGGAGCGGCGCTGCGCGACCCAGTCGCTGATCTCCTTCTTCACCGTTGCCGCGCTGCTGTAGAAGTGGCTTGACGATGGGTGATACACCCTGCGAACCCGCGCGCCACCCGGAAGAGTCAAGGAATCCCGGGTCTGCAGGGGCTCTGCCCAGGAGAACAGGCCGTAGAGGGAGTGCAGGTGCAGCATTTCCTGCAGCACGCCCGCCGGCAAGAGAACCAGCTTTCCTTGCGCCCTATGAACGAAGTCGTCGAGCCGCTGCAGATGCCGCCTTGAGAAGAGGCGGCGGTATGCTGCCTGCGCTTCCGGCGTAGACGATCTGCTGCCGATGGTCGGCACGTCGAGAAGCTCGATAAACGATAGTCGCGCGGCGACTTCGAGCGTCAGCAGGGTGGCGATATTCCGGTGAAAGAGGACGCCCCCGGTCCGTCGATCGAACGGATATTCGTTCAGCAGGAAAGGATGGTGGACCTTATGGCGTTTTACGAAACCAGGCCCGTCTTCGTGGTAGCGGACGATCGTGCCGAAGAAGGCATGTTCAGATATCTCAGGGGAGTAGTTGGCGTCCGATCCGAGCATGACCACCCATGCGTCTTCGGGCGTGCACCCTTGATACGGCCGGGCCTGGAACAAGGCATTGAGGACAGGAGACGGGTGGAGGCCGAACTGCATGCATATGCCCTTGTGCGATTTCTCGTCTGCAGGAACTGTTCATGCATGATGCTCGCGTCGGCATCGAAAGATTTGAGTTATGTCCACGTTTTGCAGCGGCCCGGACTTGCGCTTAAGGGGGTACGATATCTTGACTTGAACCTTGTTCATCCTTTGAAACGGACTTGGACGAGATCCGTGGTTTGTCTGTCTTGTTATCTAGTCGCGGAAACCGAGGATGCGGCCGAGAGGGCCCTGTGCAGGCGGGTTGCCAGGCTTTCCAATGAAGATCGGATCGTGGAGTCGCTATGTCAGTCACTACTCTGAAGTCCCTGTTCGCCTACAAGGCCTGGGCGAATACCGAGTTGTTCGCGCTGTTGGACACCTTGCCATCGGAGCATTCCGACGAGGCCCACACGTGCATCCGTACCCTCAATCACATCTACGTCGTAGACCGGCTCTTTCGTGCCCGCCTAGCCGGAGAGTCGATTCCGTTCAACGCAACTAACACCAATGAAACACCAACGCTCGCTGACCTTCGTGCCGAAGTCGGGTCCACAGATGCTTGGTACGTCCAATACGTCTCGTCTCTTGCGGATCCCGCACTTTCTGAGGTTCTGGATTTCACGTTTGCTGACGGCGATCGGGGGCGTATGTCGCGGGAAGAAGTCCTGCTTCACGTAATTACCCACGGTGCGTATCACCGCGGGAATGTCGGCCAGGTTCTCAAGTCCATCTCGATTGCTCCGCCTCGTGATCTCTATACAAAGTTTCTCCACCAGAGCGAGCCAACTCGACGAGAAGCCTAACTCTTCCTAAATGGCTATCGGGCGACGTGTGCCGCATCCGGGCGAACTGCTCCCCCGAGAGTAAGATGAAACCTTCACTCTTTTCGCTCGCCCACCGCATGATCACCCAACAGCTTCGACAGCTTCCTCCGCTCGACGCGATCAAGGGCTTCGTCGCCGTCGGGCGGCGCATGAGCATCACCGCCGCCGCCGACGATCTGTGTTTGACCCAGTCCGCCGTCAGCCGCCAGATCCAGTCGCTGGAAGAGTACTTCCGTACGCCGCTCCTGATCCGAAAGCACCGCGCGATCGAATTGACAGACGCCGGCCGCCAGCTCTATGAGCTTGCCGCACCGTGGTTCGAGGAACTGGCGGAGTTCACCCGCATCGTGCGCCAGGAGCGGCGCCTGCAGCCGGTTACCGTCACCGCCAGCATAGGTGTGGCCAGCCTCTGGATCCTGCCGCGGCTGGGAGGCTTCCAGGCGCAGCAGCCGAACGTGGACGTACGCCTGGCCGCCAGCGACAAGGTGCTCGACATGCAGCAGGAGGGCATAGACCTGGCGATCCGCTACTGCAGTGCGGCAAGCGCGCCGCCGGATGCGGTCAAGCTGTTCGACGAGGAGGTCGTGCTGGTGGCCGCGCCCGCGCTCGCGGAGAAGGCGTTCGCCGGTCCGGAGGCGTTGCTCGACCAGGTTCTGCTCGAATTCGACGACCGCACCCGGCCGTGGCTTCGCTGGTCGGACTGGCTGCGGGCCATGGGGCTGGGCAACCGCCAGCCGAAGTCCACGCTGCACTTCAACCACTACGACCAGGTGATCCGCGCGGCACTGGATGGCAGCGGCGTGGCGCTCGGTCGCACCGCGCTGATCGCGCCGATGCTGGCCGACGGAAGGTTGGTTGCCGGGCCCGGCAAGGGGCTGCAGGCGAGCGGATATGGCTATTGGCTGGTGCAGGCCACGCAGCAGCCGCGCCCGGAGGTTGCGCTGTTTCGCGACTGGCTGCTGGAGCAGGCGCGGCAGGGCGGCCTGCACGACGAGGCGGCCTAAGCGAATGTTTCCATCTCTTCCTGCAGCACCGCACGCACGGTCGCAGCGAACCGTTCCGCGAGCAACCCGGTCGGCCGGTTCGCGGGAGCGAGCATCCAGGCCGGAAACGGCAGCGCCGGCGCGAACGGGCGCACCTCGATCCCCATGTGGCAGTAGTCGCGCACGACCAGCGGATTGACGATCGCCACGCCCATTCCGAGTCCGACCATCGCGCAGCAGGCGGCCGCGTACTGTGCTTCCAGCCGAGGCGCAAGCTCCACGCCGGCGTCACGGAAGATCGCTTCGATCCGCTCGCGCGCGCCGTCGCCGTGTGCCGGCAGGATCAGCGTCTCACCGCGCAGCGCGGCCGGCGTGATTTCCGGCAGCGCTGCCAACCGATGGCCGCGCGGCAGGATGCATACGCCGTTCGCCTGGCCGAGCAGTTCCACCCGTGCGTCGCAGCCCTCGCTGAGCGCAACCGCGAGTCCCAGGTCGCAGTACTGCAGCCGCGTCCAGTGTTCGACGGTGGCGGACGTGTTGGTGTGCAACGAGATCGCCACGTCAGGGCAGGCCTGCATGAAGCGCTGCATCACGCGCGGCAGGAAGCCGAGCGCCAGCGAGGGCGCCGCGGC
>DATLGF010000349.1:0-8082 GCA_035540575.1 Noviherbaspirillum sp. | reverse complement strand
CAGCGCCGATCTGCTCAGGCCGCTCGGCATCGATGTGCCGATGTACCCGGTGCGCGGTTATTCGCTCACCGCAATGATTCGCGACTACGACAAGGTGCCGCAAGCGACCGTCGTCGATGAGGCGTACAAGGTGGCAATCACACGACTGGGCGGACGCGTGCGCGTCGCCGGCACCGCCGAGCTCGGCGCCGCAACCCCGGCATTGCGGGAGCGTGCGCTGCGCACGCTGCGCAAGGTCGCGGGCGACTGGTTCCCGCAGGCGGCACAATACGCGGAGGCGAATACCTGGCAAGGCGTGCACCCGATGCTGCCGGACGGGACTCCGCTGTTGGGCGCCACGCCGGTGCGCGACGTGTATGTCAACATCGGCCACGGCACCGAAGGCTGGTCGATGGCAGTGGGCTCGGGCAAGATCGTGGCGGACATCGTCTCCGGCCAGACGCCCGAGGTGGACATGGAAGGACTGACTCTGCAGCGATATGGATAGACTGGATTGCGTGGTGGTCGGCGCCGGGGTCGTGGGCCTTGCCGTCGCGCGGGCGCTGGCGCTGGCCGGGCGCGAGGTGTTCGTAATCGAGAAGCACCCGGCGATCGGCATGGAGACCAGCTCGCGCAACAGCGAGGTGATTCACGCCGGCCTGTATTACCCGACAGGCAGCCTCAAGGCCCGACTGTGCGTGCAGGGACGCGATGCGCTGTACGCGTACTGCGACGAACGCGGCCTGCCCTACCGGCGCTGCGGCAAGCTGATCGTCGCCACGTCCGACGCGCAGCTCGCGCGCCTGGGTGCGATCCACGCGCAGGCGCATGCGAACGGCTGCGCGGAAGTGGTGCACATCAGCGCTGCCGAAGCCCAGGCCATGGAACCGGCCCTGTCGTGCGTCGCAGCCCTGCACTCACCGAACACCGGCATCATCGACAGCCATGCGCTGATGCTGGCCTTGCAAGGCGATGCGGAGAACGCCGGCGCACTGTTCGCGTTCAAGACCACCGTGCTCGGCGGCGTGGCAGCGCAGAACGGCATCGTGCTGCGCACCGTCGATGACAACGGCGACGAGATGGAAATCGAAGCCGCCTGTGTCGTCAACTGCGCGGGCCTCTGGAGCACGCATCTTGCGCGCGGGCTGCACGGCCTTGACGCGACCGATCTGCCGATCGCGCACTTCGCCAAAGGAAACTACTATTCACTCGCCGGACGCGCGCCGTTCTCGCAACTCATCTATCCGGTTCCCGAACCGGGCGGCCTCGGCGTACACCTGACGCTCGACCTCGGCGGGCAGGCCCGCTTCGGGCCCGACGTGGAGTGGCTGGACCAGGCCGACCGCGAACCGGACTACGCGGTCGATCCGCGCCGTGCGGAACGCTTCTATCGCGAGATCCGCGGCTACTGGCCGCAACTACCCGATGGCGCGCTGCAGCCCGCCTATTCGGGTGTACGGCCGAAGATCAGCGGGCCCGGCGCGGATGCCGCCGATTTCCTGTTCACAAACCATGGCAATCGGCATTATCTCGGTCTGTACGGCATCGAATCGCCTGGCTTGACGGCATCGCTCGCAATCGCTGAGCATGCGCAGCGCCTGGTCGCGCGGATCGCATAGAATCGCGAGCACCTTCGTTCGTCCGCTGGATCCAGGAGGCAAGCATCGTGCGCACACGTTCGACACCCCCGCCCCGCCCCGTCCCTCTGTATTTCACGGAACAGGTCCGCACGCTCGAGCGCGCGGCACTGGATACGACGCCTGAGGGCACCCTGATGGCGCGCGCCGGCAAGGCGGCAGCCGACCTCGCGTTGCGCCTGCTCGGCAGCGCCGCCGGTGCGCGCGTGCTGGTCTTGGCCGGTCCCGGAAACAATGGCGGCGATGCCCTCGTTGCGGCGCGGCACCTTACCGGCATGCAGGCTCAGGTCGCCCTGCTTCCCTATTACGTCGACACCGCGCCATGCCCGGATGATGCCCGGCGCGCGCGCAATGAATACCAGGCCGCGCATGGCGGCTGGGTCGCGCCGGTGCCCGAGTCCTGTGACGGGAACTGGGATCTGGTCATCGATGGGCTGTTCGGAATCGGCCTGCGCCGCGGCTTCGACACCACCACGGCGGCAATCGTGCGGGCAGTCAACCGGCTGCGCTGTCCGGTGCTCGCCCTCGACGTGCCCAGCGGCCTGGACGCGGATACCGGGCAACCGGTCGACATGGACGCGGGCGCCGTGCGCGCCACCCATACAATCACGTTCATCGCCGACAAACCCGGTCTGTACACCGGGTTGGGCCGCGACCACGCCGGCGAGGTGACGCTCGCGGATCTCAATCTGGACCGCGCCATCTACCCGCCCTCCGATCTGCACCTGGCCACCATCGGCGCATTCCAGCCGGCTCTGCGCCAGCGGCGCCACGGCTCGCACAAGGGCAGCCATGGCGACGTGGTGGTGGCGGGAGGTGCACACGGCATGACGGGCGGCGCGATACTGGCGGCGCGCGCGGCCCTTTTCTGCGGCGCCGGGCGGGTCTACGCTGCCCTGCTCGACCGGACCACGTCTTACGATGCGCCACATCCGGAGCTGATGCTGCGTTCGGCCGACGGCATCGAGTTCGCACGCGCGGTGATCGTGGCCGGACAAGGCATGGGGCGTGACGAAGCCGCACGCAGGTTGCTCGAACGCGCGCTCGATGCCGGGCGGCCGACGGTGCTGGATGCGGATGCACTCAACCTCGTCGCCGCCGACACGGATCTGCAGCGCAAGCTGGCCTCGCGCGGCCAGGATTTCATCCTCACGCCGCATCCGCTCGAAGCCGCACGTCTGCTGGGACAGAACGCCGAACAGATCCAGCGCGCGCGCATCGACACCGCGCGCATGCTCGCCCGGCGCTTCAACTGCATTGCGGTACTGAAAGGTTCGGGCACGGTGATCGCCGCGCCGGATGGGCAGGCGATGATCAACCCCACCGGCAATGCCGGACTCGCCACCGCCGGAAGCGGCGACGTCCTCGCCGGCATCTGCGGCGCCCTGCTCGCCCAGGGGTTCTCGCCATGGCATGCCGCGCTGGCCGGCGTCTGGACCCACGGTGCGGCGGCCGATTCGCTGGTCGAGGAAGGCATCGGGCCGATCGGCCTGACGGCAAGCGAACTGATCCCGCGCGTGCGCCGCCTGCTCAATCAGCTGACCGGGCAGTACGCCGAGAGTTGACTCACTCGGACAGCCGCCCGGCGGTGATCGTGACCTTGCGGCGGCAACGCGCGGCAATCGAAGGATCGTGCGTGACCAGTACCAGCGTCGAGCCGCGCTCTTCGTTCATTTCGAACATCAGACGGATCACCGCCTCGCCGGTGGCGGCGTCCAGGCTACCCGTCGGTTCGTCGGCAAACAGCAGCGGCGGCGCAGTCACGAACGCGCGCGCCAGCGCGACCCGCTGCTGTTCCCCGCCGGACAGGTACTTCGGGTAGTGGCGCAGGCGGCTCGCCAGGCCCACGCGCTCGAGCATGGCTTCGGCCTTCTCGCGCGCGCCGTCCTCACGGCGCAGTTCAAGCGGCAGCATCACGTTCTCCAGCGCGGTCAGGTGTGAAAGCAGCTGGAAGGACTGGAATACAAAGCCCAGCTTCGCTTGACGCAACCCTGCGCGCCCGTCCTCGTCCAATGCGAAGATGTCCACGCCGAAGAGCTTTACGGTGCCTTCGGTCGGTGTGTCCAGCCCCGCGAGCAGGCCGAGCAGCGTCGACTTCCCCGAGCCGGAAGCGCCGACGATCGCCAGCGTCTCTCCGGATGCGACAGTAAAATCGATATCGCGCAGGATCGTGAGTTCGCCCGTGGCATCGGCGACACGCTTCCCGAGGCGCGCAACTTCAATGGCAGGAATGGAAGAGGATAGCTCCGGCATGCAGAAAGTGATGGGAAGGTCAGGGAATGGTGTGTGGGTGCTGCTGCGCAGCCTGGTGATGCTCGCCACGCTGCTGTTCGCAGCGAGCGCCTATTCTGCATCAAAAACCATCCTGGTGCTCGGCGACAGTCTGTCGGCCGAGTACGGGATCACGCGCGGCGCCGGTTGGGTAACGCTGCTCGAGCAGCGCCTGAAGAAGGAAAGCATCGGCGCCCAGGTCGTCAACGCCAGCATCAGCGGCGAGACGACGAGCGGCGGGCGTGCTCGCCTGTCGGCGCTGCTGACACAGCACAAGCCGGACATCGTCGTGATCGCATTAGGAGGCAACGATGGCCTGCGCGGGCTCCCACTGAGCGCGGCAGAAAGCAACCTGCGCGAGATGATCCGCGCGTCCCAGCAGGCGAACGCACGCGTGCTGCTGGTCGGCATGCGCATTCCGCCGAATTACGGACGCGAATACACCGAGCGCTTCTTCGACATGTACGGGAAGCTCGCAAGGGAAACCAAGGTGCCGCTGGTTCCATTCTTCCTTGAAGGCGTCGCCGAACGCCAGGAACTGTTCCAGAGCGACCGCATTCATCCGACCGCCGAAGCGCAACCAGTGATGCTGCAGAATGTGTGGCCGAAATTGAAGCCAATGCTGCTGCGCTGACCTGGCAGGCTGGGGCGCTGCAGCCTGGCGTGCCGACGCGGCGGGCGCCGGCGCCTGAACTTGTTCCCGCCTAGGGGAACCACATAGCAAGTGGAATCGAATCTCCAAATAAAAACGCCCTCCATCACCGGAGGGCGTTTTCAACGATGACGAGAGCGCGCGTTACTGCTCTTCCGCCCGTGCCGGCACGGACAGCACTTCAACCTTGTGCTTGCGCTTGAGCGACTCCAGGTACGCGTGCATTTCCTGCTGCGCGATCGCGTTCGCGATCTGCTGCTGCTCGGCAGCGCGGCGGGCGGTGTCGGGCTGCTCGGGTTGCATCACGCGATTGATCCGGTACACCGCGTAGCCCTGCTCCGGCAACTCCACGCCGACATAGGCCGGCAGGCTCGTCGTGTCGGCGCGCATGACAGCGTTCACGGCCTGCGGCGCGACCCCTTGCGCATTCACGCGCGAGACATTGCGGGCGGCGCCGAAGCCCTGCGGCTGTGCGCCTTCGCGCAAAGCCTTCAGGCGCTCCTCGCCCGCCTTGCGCGCCATCGCCTCGGCTTCCTCGCGCACCACGCGCTCACGCACGACCTGCTCGACTTCCTGCAGCGAACGCCGGGTCTGCGGTTGATAGTTGAGCACGCGGCCGGCAATCAGCGTCCCGGGCGCAACCTCGACCGCTTCGGTGTTGCGCTTGTTCTTGATCGCGTCGTCCGAGAAGATCGCGGTCAGGAAACGCGGATGGTTGACCGGTGCATTCGCCCCTAGCGCAGGATTCGGCGTGCGGGTGAGCCCCTCGACCTTGCGGATCTGCAACTGCAGCTTTTCGGCGGCCGGCTGCAGGCTGTCGGCTTGCTCGAACACCAGATCGGAGAACTGTTCAGTCGCATTGGCGAACTCGCGGGTCGCCTGCTGGCGACGGATCTCTGCAACCAGCTCGCCGCGTACCGCATCGAGGCTCTTGACCGCGCCCGGCTTGATGTCGGTGACCTGGATGATGTGCAAGCCGAAATCGGACTCCACCACATCGCTGATCTCGCCCTTGTCGAGAGAAAACACCGCGTCTTCGAACGGCTTGACCATCATGCCGCGCTCGAAGAAATCGAGATCGCCGCCTTGCGCGGCCGAACCCGGATCCTGCGAGTGCTCGCGCGCGAAGCGCGGGAATTCGCCCGGCGCGTTGCGCACCTGGACAAGCAGCTCTTCCGCCTTCTTGCGCGCGGCGGCGCGGTCGGCTTCAGACGCGCCCGGTTCGGTCCGGATCAGGATATGGCGTGCGCGGCGCTGCTCCGGCTCGGAAAAGCGCGCTGCATTCTGCTCGTAGTAAGCCTTGATGTCCGCCTCGCTGACGTTGATACGCTCGGCCAGCGCGTCCATCGTCAGCACGATGTACTCCGCATCCACACGCGCCGGCACTTCGAAGTCGCGGATGTTCGCTTCGTAGTAACGCTGCAGCATTTCCGGCGTGACGTTCACCTGCCTGGCGAAGTCCGCGGTGCGGAACACCAGCTCCTGCACCTCGCGCTCCTGGTCGTTCAGGTCCGAAAGGCGGTTCGTCACGGTGCGCGGAGCGATGGCGCTGCCCTGGACCGCGTCGCCAAGCTGCTGCAACACCATGTCGCGACGCATCCGCGCCTCGAAGGACGTCGGCGTCATGCCGCGCGCGGCGAGCAGGCTGCGATAGCGCTCCACATCGAAGCGACCGTCTTCGCCGGTCAGGCCCGGAATCTCGAGGATGGTCTGCTGCAAGGCCTGATCGCTCACCGCGAGGCGCTTGTCGGCCGCCTCCAGCGCGAGCACGCGCTCAACGATGAGGCCTTCCAGGATGCTGCGGCGCGCTTCAGGGGTATCAAGCATGCGCGGATCGAACTGGCCGCCAAACATCTCTCGCAGCCGCTCCATCTGTTCGCGCTGGGCGAAATCGAGCTCCTGCCGGGTTATCGACTGACCGCCGACCTTCGCCACCGCATCGGCATCGCCCCGGTAACGGCTGTAGCCTTCGAGGCCGAAAAACGCAAAGGAGGGAAAGATGAACAGAAGCAGCACAAACTGCATCAGCCGGCGATGCGTGCGAATGAAATCGAACATGTTCAATCCAGTTACTGGCGCGGCATCGACACAGGAGCCGATACGCGGCGCATAAGAAAAAAGGCGAACTCGCGTTCGCCTTTTCTTGTTTTGGCGGAGTGGACGGGACTCGAACCCGCGACCCCCGGCGTGACAGGCCGGTATTCTAACCGACTGAACTACCACTCCTGAAATCTGAAGTCCTCGCTTGGACCTCGTACTGCCGTCTGGCTGCCTGGTGGGTGCTGAGAGGCTCGAACTCCCGACCTACGCCTTGTAAGGGCGCCGCTCTACCAACTGAGCTAAGCACCCCGTGCCACACTAAGTCAGCCAAACTTCCCGACGTTTGTCACCACCTCGGGAAAAGCAAGATTCTACAACAGCTTTTTTCCGAACGCAGCAATTAGTTGATTGCGTCCTTCAGCGCCTTGCCCGGCCGGAACTTGGGCACCTTGGCAGCTTCGATCTTGATCTCGTCGCCGGTGCGAGGATTGCGGCCGGTGCGCGCGGCCCGCTTGCCGACGGAAAAAGTGCCAAAGCCAACCAGCGTGACGCTGCCGTCCTTCTTCAGCGTGGTCCTGACGGCGCCGATCAGCGCTTCGACCGCACGCGCCGAGGCCGCCTTGGAAATGTCGGCGGACTTGGCGATGTGATCGATCAATTCGGTTTTGTTCACGTATGCCCCCTCAAGAAATAATGGTGTCGCGCATCCCGATTTATCGGAATTTTGCCTGCTTGGTTGCGGCGACATGCAGTCAAGAAATTTTCTGCAGCCCGTATTAGACAAGCCACCCTGCCCAGTGTCAAGCTGGCATCCCCTGCGAAGCCGCATGAATACGAGGGGTGCAACAAAAAAGCGCCCCACCGGAGCGCTTTTTCAGGACGGGCGAATGTTGTTCGCTCAGTGCTTGACGAGGGCCGGATCGTGAGTCCCCGTCGCCGCCGCGACGGCCGTATCCACGGCGGTGTCGACATCGCGCAGCGGCTCGGGCTGCCGTTCCAGCGCCACTTCGAGCACCTTGTCGATCCAGCGTACCGGGATGATCTCGAGCTTGTTCTTCACGTTGTCCGGAATGTCGGCCAGATCCTTGACGTTCTGCTCCGGAATCAACGCGGTCTTGATGCCACCCCGGTGGGCCGCCAGCAGCTTCTCCTTCAGGCCGCCGATCGGCAGCACCTCGCCGCGCAGGGTGATCTCGCCGGTCATCGCCACGTCGGCGCGCACCGGGATGCCGGTCAGGACCGACACCATCGCCGTGGTCATCGCGATACCGGCGGACGGCCCGTCCTTCGGCGTCGCGCCCTCCGGCACGTGGATGTGGATGTCGCTCTTGGTAAACAACTCGGGCTTGATACCCAGCCGCTTGGCGCGGCTGCGTACCACGGTACGTGCCGCCTCGATCGACTCCTTCATCACGTCGCCGAGCGTGCCGGTGCGGATCGTGTCGCCCTTGCCCGGCATCGTCATCGCTTCGATCGTGAGCAGGTCGCCGCCCACTTCGGTCC
>DATLGF010000348.1:0-3919 GCA_035540575.1 Noviherbaspirillum sp. | reverse complement strand
CTGCCGAACCTGCCGGACCTGGCGCGGCCTTTCGGCATCGTCGTCACCGGCGTCGGCGGCACCGGCGTGGTCACCATCGGCGCGCTCCTGGGCATGGCCGCGGACCTGGAAGGCAAGGGCGTATCAGTGCTCGACATGACCGGCCTCGCACAGAAGGGCGGGGCGGTGCTGAGCCACGTGCAGATCGCCGCCAGCCTCGACGCCCTGCACGCAACCCGGGTTGCCGCCGGGGAGGCTGCGCTGGTGATCGGCTGCGATGCGATCGTCTCCGCCTCGGCCGATGTGCTCACGCGCACCCGCCACGGCATCACGCGCGCCGTGATCAACAGCGCCGGCACGCCGACCGCCGAGTTCGTGAAGAACCGCGAATGGTCGTATCCGGCCAGCCGCGTGCAATCGGAGCTGAAGAACGGCATCGGCGACGGCGTCGAATTCATCGATGCGAATGAGGCGGCGCTGACCCTGCTCGGCGACACCATCTATGCCAATCCGCTGCTGCTCGGCTACGCATGGCAGAAGGGCTGGCTGCCAGTGGGGCGCGACGCGCTGGAACGCGCGATCGAGCTGAACGGCGTCTCGGTCGAGAAGAACAAGCTGGCGTTCGACTGGGGCCGCTATCTGGCCCGGCATGGCGCCGCCGCGCTGCCGCGCCCGGCGTCGGTCGCCCAGCCTGTCGTGCTGCAGATGCCGGAGTCGCTCGAGAAGATCGTCGCCACCCGCGTCGCGCACCTGACCGCTTACCAGGATGCCGCCTATGCCGCGCACTACCGCGACGCGGTCGAGCGCGTGCGCGAAAAGGAGAAAGCGGTGTTCGGCGAGAGCAGGTCGATGCCGCTGACGCAGGCGGTTGCCGTCAATCTGGCCAAGCTGATGGCCTACAAGGACGAGTACGAGGTCGCGCGCCTGTACGCGGATCCGGCCTTCCTCGACAAGCTGCGCAGCCAGTTCGATGGCGAACCGGGCCGCGACTACCGGCTCAATTTCTACCTCGCGCCGCCGCTGCTGGCCAAACGCAACGACAACGGCGAGCTGGTCAAGCGCCGCTACGGTGCCTGGGTGCTGCCGGCGTTCCGCCTGCTCGCGCCGCTGCGCCGGCTGCGTGGAAGCTGGTTCGACCCGTTCGGCCGTACCGCTGAACGCCGTGCCGAGCGCCACCTGATCGACGAGTACTTCGCGCTGGTCGACGAACTGTGCAGCAGCCTGTCGGCCGAGAACCGTGAAGCGGCGCTGGAACTGGCGCGGCTGCCGGACGCGATACGCGGCTTCGGCCATGTGAAGGAGAAGGCGATGGAGGCGGCCGCGCGCCGGCGCGCCGAACTATTGGCCCGCTACCGCGCGCCGTGCGAGACGCTGCGCGCGGCCGGCTGACGGCACCCCGCCCGATCCCGCCGGCCCGCGACCGGCTGCATTCGCACCTGCGGTTCACGGCCGTGAATGTCCGTGAACCGCATTCTTACGCTTACACCGCCCGATTTGCGCCGGGCAGTACAACTTTCTTCCGAAAGTCTTGTCCGAAACCGTCTCTGGACTGAACGCGGCCCCGGCCCTGCGTACGGCGGATGGCGCCTGCCTGCCGCCGGCAATGCCGTCCGCTGCACGGCTATGCCCATTCTTACCGACTCGGACGGCGCCGGCGCCGCCAACGATGCAGGCCGCCATGCCGCGGCCGTCGCCAGCCTCGCCACCGAGCTCGATCGCCCGATCGACGAGATCGAGGCGCTCTACGAAGACGAACTCGAGCGCATGCGGCCCCAGGCGAGCATCCAGGACTTCCTGTCCATCCTGGTGTCCAAGCGTGTCAGGCAGACCTGCCGCCATCGCTGAGGGGGGCGCCTGCCCGCCTCCGCGCACAGGCACGGCTGATGCTTGCTCGCTGCACAGTGATTGCCTTCCTGCATGAGGGACACCATGCCACTGCTCAAGATCCTCTTCATCCTCGCCATGATGGCGTTCGCCGGCACGGTGCGTGCGGCGGAGCCGCCCGATGTGCTGGTCAAGCGCGTGACCGAAGACGTGATGCAGACCGCGCGCACCGACCGCGCGATCCGGTCGGGCGACCGCTCGCGCATCGTCGAGGTCGTCAAGGACAAGATCCTTCCGCACTTGGATTTCGAGCGCGCGACCCGGCTGGCGATGGGCCGCCACTGGCGCGAGGCCACGCCGCGGCAGCGTCAGCAGATGATGGATGAGTTCCGCACGCTGATGATCTACACCTATGCCGGCGCGCTGTCGCAGATCAGCGACCAGAGGCTCGATTACCGCCCGCTACGCCTGAGTCCAGACGACAACGAGGCGGAGGTGCGCTTTCGCGTGCTGCGGCCGCGCCGCGGCGAACCGGTGGAGGTCAGCTACCGGATGATCCGCTCACCAGACGGCTGGAAGGTGTATGACGTGAATGTGCTGGGCGTGTGGATCACCGAGGTGTACCGCAGCAGCTTTTCAGAGGAAGTGACCCGGAACGGTGTGGACGGCCTGATCAGCAGGTTGGCGGAAAGGAACCGCGAGCTGAGGACGCGACAGGTGTTGACGACGCCGACCCCGGCCGAGGCATTGCCGGGCAGCGGCGGATCGCAGGGCTGAATGCTCGCGCCGTCCGCCCGCGTCGCGTAAATCCGACACACGCGACGCCAATCCTTGCAAAACGCGGGGTTCAACGATGGTTGAGTTGCCGAATGGAAATCGCAACGCTAAGATCGTTCGACCCCCGTTGGAAAAAACAATAGCAAGGAGACCCCCGTCATGAACTTCCGCTCGGTCCGGATCGGTGCTCGCCTAGGCATCGGTTTCGGCGCGATCCTCACCTGGGTTGTGCTCGTCCTCATCGCCGGCATCGTCGTCAGCGGCAACGCCCGGCGTACTCATAACGACGCGACTCAGCGGGCGAATGCGAAGGTGGCGGTTGCCAACGAAATGCGCAGCGCGCTGCTTGAGGGCGGACTGGCGATGCGCAACGTCGGCCTGCAGTACAGCACGCCGGAAATGGAGAAGGAAGAAGCGAAGCTGAAGGTGCAGCGCAAGCGCTTTGAGGAGGCGCGCGCGACGCTGGCCAGCCACGGCCTGTCGGAAGCCGAACAGCAGATCGTCGCAAAGATCACCGAGCTCGATCGCCAGACCGAGGCGCCGTTCAAGGAGGCGATTGAGCTGATCAAGGGTTACAGCAACGAGACCGCCGGCAAGCTGATTTCCTCCCGCATCGATCCGCTCAACCAGCAGGCCATCGTCGAAATCGACCGCCTGGTCGGCATGCAGCAGGCGAGAATCGATACGCTGATGGCAGAATCGGAAGCGACCGGCCAGATGATCACCTGGGTGCTCGCAGGCACCGGCGTGCTGACCGTGCTGCTGGGCGGGATCGTGTCGCTGCTGACCACCCGCACGATCACGGTGCCGCTCCAGGAAGCGGTGGCGGTTGCGCGCCGGGTCGCGTCGGGTCGGCTCGGGGAACGCATCCAGGTCGCGGGACGCGACGAAACCAGCGAACTGCTGCACGCGCTGAAGGATATGGACGAAAACCTCGCGAAGATCGTGCGCCAGGTGCGCAGCGGCACCGACGAAATCAGCGTGGCTTCCGATGAGATCGCCGCCGGCAACGCCGACTTGTCCAGCCGCACCGAGTCTCAGGCCAGCGCGCTGGAGGAGACCGCGTCCTCGATGGAAGAACTGACCTCCACCGTGCGCCACAACGCCGAGAATGCGCGCCAGGCGAACAGCCTTGTCCAGTCCGCGTCGGTGTCGGCGACCAAGGGTGGAGAAGTGGTGGCCGACGTGGTTGGCACGATGGACTCGATCAAGCAGAGTTCGCAGAAGATCGTCGACATCATCTCCGTCATCGACGGCATCGCCTTCCAGACCAACATCCTTGCGCTGAATGCGGCGGTGGAGGCGGCGCGTGCCGGTGAGCAGGGCCGCGGCTTTGCCG
>DATLGF010000347.1:0-8110 GCA_035540575.1 Noviherbaspirillum sp. | reverse complement strand
CATCCCACCACACTGCTCCGGAGCCCGCCGCGACGGAAGGCCCGGACCCGCTCGACCAGGCAATCGAAGACCTGCAGCGCCGCCCCCTGCGCGGCGCCGGCACGGCCGTTCGCGACGAAGACGAACCGAGCTTCGTGCGCCAGGGCCGTCGGCGCCAGCGCATGGGCCGGCTCGCCACCGTGACGATGTCAGCCGGTTCCGTTCTGCTGCTGGTGGCCCTGATCGCACAATCCGCGTATGTGTTCCGCGACCAGCTTGCCGCGCGCTTTCCGCAGACCGCGCCGTGGCTGCATGAGGCTTGCGCCTATCTCGGCTGCCAGGTCGGATTGCCGGCGCAGATCGAAGCGGTCGCCATCGAGTCCAGCGAGCTGCAGACGCTCGCACCGAACACCTCGACGCTGGGATTGACGGTTTTGTTGCGCAATCACGGGACAGTCGCGCAATCCTGGCCTTATCTTGAACTCACGCTCAACGACAACGCCGGCAAGGTACTCGCGCGGCGCGTATTCGCCCCGTCCGAATACCTTCCGGGCGGAAGCAATCCGCGCACCGGCTTCGCCGCACGCAGCGAACAGCCGGTGCGCCTGTTCTTCGAACCGGAAGGCATCCAGCCGTCGGGCTATCGCGTCTACGTCTTCTACCCCTGACCTTAAGAACGATGACCACCACTTCCCTGATTTGCGGTTCCCTCGCCTTCGACACCATCATGCTGTTCCGCGGGCGCTTCTCCGAGGCACTGCTCGCCGATCAGCTGCACAAGATCAATGTGGCATTCCTGGTGCCCGAGGTGCGGCGCGAGTTCGGCGGCTGCGCCGGCAACATCGCCTACAACCTCAGACTGCTGGAGGGCGATCCGCTGATCATGGCAACCATAGGCAGCGACGGCGGGCCGTATCTCGAACGCCTGGAGCAGCTGCGAATCAGCCCCCGTTGCGTGCGCACGATCGAGACCTCGTACACCGCACAGGCCTACATCACCACCGATGAAGGGGGCAACCAGATCACCGCCTTCCACCCGGGTGCGATGAGCTTCTCGCACCAGAATCGGGTGGCCGACGCGGGAGCCGTGAAACTGGCGATCATTGCCCCGGATGGACGTGACGGCATGCTGCAGCACGCACGCGACTGCGCGGAACTCGGCATCCCGTTCATCTTCGATCCGGGCCAGGGACTGCCGATGTTCAATGGCAAAGAGCTCGAGCACCTGGTCGAACTGGCGACCTATGTCGCGGTGAACGACTATGAAGCGGAACTGCTGATGGAACGCACCGGCCTGTCGCTCGAAGCGCTTGCAGAACGCGTAACGGGCCTGATCGTGACTCGCGGCGAGCGCGGCTCGGAGATTTACGCTTCAGGACGCCGCATCGACATTCCCTGCGTGCCGGCCGACGGCGTGGTCGATCCCACCGGTTGCGGCGACGCCTTCCGTGCCGGGCTGATGTATGGGCTGACGAATGGTATGGACTGGGAAACCACGGGGCGTCTTGCGAGCCTGATGGGCTCGATCAAGATCGCTCATCAGGGCGGGCAAAACCATGCGCCCGCGCGCGCGGAAATCGAAACGCGCTTCGCACAGGCTTTCGGTTACCGGTTCTGATGCTGCCCCCGCCGGCGCCAAGCAGCGCCGGCATCCCCTCGCTGCTCACGCCGCCTGCATATTCATTTCATAGGGCTTGCGCCGGCCCGACTGTCCTCGCGCAGGCTTGACGCTGAGTGCGCCAGCGTTCACGCCAGGCGCAGCAGCAGGTCGGTGACGATCATCAATGCGATGCGCAGGCCGATCAGCGCCACCAGCGGCGACAGATCGATCCCGCCGAGCAAAGGTATGACGCGGCGCAGTGGCCGCAGCAACGGCTCATTGAGTGCTCTGATGAACGGGGCGAGCGGCGCATGCGGGTTCACCCAGCTGAAGATCGCTTCGATGATGATCAGCGCCATGAACCCATACGCGATCCATTCAGACAGGCGCAGCAGCGTACCGAGCACCAGGAACTGCATCGTGATCCCGGTAAACAACAGCATCTTCAGTGCTGTGGCGGCCATGATCACCAGGATTGCGCCGATCAGGCTCGCCCAGTCATAGCCGCCGGAGCCCGGCAGCATGCGGCGCAACGGCAGCACGAGCCAGTCCGACAGCTTGTAGATGAACTGCCCGATCTGGTTCGGCGGACGCACGCGCACCACCTGCATCCAGAAGCGCAGCAGCAAGGCGCCGCCGAGAATCACGGCGATGGTGTCGATGATCAGCGTCAGGATGCTGCCCAGCATGTTGTCTCCCAAATGAAAAACCCGTTGCGTAGCGCCAAGCCACGCAACGGGCATTGTGCCCGAAACTGATTCAGGCTACCAAAGCGGCTCTCTCGATTACGGACGGGTGCCGGTCGGGAACGGCCATGCCGCTGCCGGGTTCAGCACAGTCTTGGCTGCAGGCGCTGCGGCCTTCTTGGGAGCGGCTGCCTTCTTCGGAGCGGCCGCCTTCTTCGGAGCGGCTGCCTTCTTCGGTGCTGCGGCCTTCTTCGCTACCGGCTTGTCGGCGGCGGCCTTCTTGGCGGCGGGCTTCTTAGCCGCGGCCTTCTTGGCAGCCGTTTTCTTTGCTGTTGCCATGTGTTTCTCCTTCACGTGAATGAAATCAAACTACGAGGTTTGAAACCCACGCGGCGCATCGCGATGCCTCCGCACGGATTATTCATCGGCACAAGCAAGCTTCTGCTTGCGCTAATGAATACGGCACCAGCTGAACTGCTGCATCACCTCATGCATGCAGCACTTCAGCCTCATCCGGTTGCGCCTCTCTTGTTGCTTGTCACCACCACGCTGGCGATGACGGAGGGTCTCAAGTCGCGCGCGCCCTGCGCGCCGCGGCGTCCGCAACCGGAAAAAACGCCGGCGCAATGCCGGCGTCGGAACAAGGTTTATGAAAAACCAACACGTTTTTCAAAGAAAAAGCCGCCTCGCCCGACAGCGTCGAGCTAAGCGGCCCCACCACAGAAGAGCGAATCGTTCGTCTACTGTTCATCAAATAGGTTGCTGCCTTTCGTGCATTCAGTGAGTGGTTCGACTTGGTCGGTTCTCCCGCTACTCCGTTTTCAGTACCAACTTCGTTTTGCCTCTCCCCGGTGCGCTGATGGCAGCGATCTCAATCCTACTCCCAGCTCAGCGCGCCACCGGTCTGATATTCGATCACGCGTGTCTCGAAGAAGTTGCGTTCTTTCTTCAGATCGATCATCTCGCTCATCCACGGGAAGGGATTCTCCTCCTGAGGGAACAACGGATCGAGACCGATCTGCTGCGCACGACGGTTTGCGATGAATCGCAGGTACCCCTTGAACATCGGCGCATTCAAGCCCAGCACACCTCGCGGCATTGTATCCTCAGCGTAGCGATATTCCAACTCTACCGCGCGCAAAAACAACGCTTTGATCTCTTCGCGGAACTCGGGAGTCCACAGATGCGGGTTCTCGAGCTTGATCGTGTTGATCAGATCGATCCCGAAGTTGCAGTGCATGGACTCGTCGCGCAGGATGTATTGATACTGCTCAGCCGCGCCCATCATCTTGTTCTGCCGTCCGAGCGCGAGGATCTGCGTGAAGCCGACATAGAAGAACAGTCCCTCCATCAGACAGGCGAACACGATCAGCGAGCGCAACAGCGTCTGGTCCGCTTCCACCGTGCCGGTCTTGAACTCGGGATTGGTCAGCACGTCGATGAACGGGATCAGGAACTCGTCCTTGTCGCGAATTGATTCGATCTCTTGATAGGCGTTGAAGATCTCGCCTTCGTCGAGACCGAGCGACTCGACGATGTACTGGTATGCGTGGGTGTGGATTGCCTCTTCGAAGGCCTGGCGCAGCAGGTACTGGCGGCACTCCGGCGCCGTGATATGGCGGTAGGTGCCGAGCACGATGTTGTTTGCAGCCAGCGAATCGGCGGTCACGAAGAACCCGAGGTTGCGCTTGACGATGCGCCGCTCGTCCTCGGTCAGGCCGTTCGGGTTTTTCCACAGCTCGATGTCGCGCTGCATGTTGATTTCCTGCGGCATCCAGTGGTTCGCGCAGCCGGCCAGGTACTTGTCCCAGGCCCACTTGTACTTGAACGGGACCAACTGGTTGACGTCGGTCTGGCCGTTGATGATGCGCTTGTCCGCCGCGTTGACGCGACGCGACTCGGCGTCTGCGGCAGCACGGCCGACCAGCGCCGGATCGAGCGCGGTATTGGAGAGGCCTGCGTTCAGGCCGACAGCCGGCGCCAGGGCCTGCTGCGGCATGGGGGCGGGCTTTGCTGCGGGGCTTTGTTCATCGTCCCAACTGAGCATGGCGGAATTCCTTACAGATATGTGTTCACGGTGCGGATGGATTGCGCGGCATCCATGCCGCGCAATCTCGAGTTCCTTTTACTGGCAGGCTTCGCACTCTTCGAAGCCCGGGTCGCCCGGACGCAGCATGCATGCCGGACCCGCGAGCTCGTCAGTGGCTGCGGCGGGCGCGGCCGGCGCGGCCGACGTCGCGGCAGCGGGTGCCGCATGGGCCGACACCGCGTTCAGCGCGCCGGCCTTGGAGGTCGACTTCTCGGCGTGGGTCGCGCCGATCGTGCGCAGGTAATACGTGGTCTTCAGGCCGCGCAGCCATGCCAGCTTGTAGGTCTCGTCGAGCTTCTTGCCGGAGGCACCCGCCATATAGATATTGAGCGATTGCGCCTGGTCGATCCACTTCTGGCGGCGCGACGCGGCCTCCACCAGCCACTTCGGCTCGACCTCGAAGGCGGTCGCATACAGGTCGCGCAGATCCTGCGGAATGCGGTCGATTTTCGCGAGGCTGCCGTCGAAGTACTTCAGGTCGGCAACCATCACCTCGTCCCACAGCCCGCGCGCCTTCAGGTCGCGCACCAGGTTCTCGTTGATCTCGGTAAATTCGCCGGACAGGTTCGACTTCACATACAGGTTCTGGTAGGTCGGCTCGATGCAGGCGGACACGTCGATGATGTTCGAGATCGTCGCGGTCGGTGCGATTGCCACGCAGTTGGAGTTGCGCATGCCGTGCTCCTTGATGCGCGCACGCAGGGACGCCCAGTCCATCGTCTCGGAGGTGTCGACCTCGAGATACCCGCCGCGTTCCTCGGCCAGCAGCTTCAGCGAGTCCTGCGGCAGGATGCCGCGGTCCCACAGCGAACCCTGGTAGGAGCTGTAGCGACCGCGCTCCTCGGCCAGCTCGGTCGATGCCCAGTACGCGTAGTAGCACACCGCCTCCATCGAACGGTCGGCGAACTCGACCGCGTCCATCGATGCGTACGGTACGCGCATCATGTGCAGGCAGTCCTGGAAGCCCATGATGCCCATGCCGACCGGACGGTGGCGCAGGTTGGAATCGCGCGCCTTCTTCACCGCGTAGTAGTTGATGTCGATCACATTGTCGAGCATGCGCATCGCGGTGCGGATCGTCCGCTGCAGCTTCGCGTGATCGAGCTTTCCATCCTTCATGTGGGCCGGCAGGTTGACCGAGCCCAGATTGCAGACCGCGATTTCGGAATCGTTGGTGTTGAGCGTGATCTCGGTGCACAGGTTCGAGCTGTGCACGACGCCCACGTGCTGCTGCGGCGAGCGGATGTTGCACGGATCCTTGAAGGTGATCCACGGATGGCCGGTCTCGAACAGCATCGACAGCATCTTGCGCCACAGATCGAGCGCCTGCACCTTCTTATAGAGCTTCAGTTCGCCGCGCGCAGCCTTCGCTTCATAGGCGGTGTAGGCCTCTTCGAAGGCGCGGCCGTACTTGTCGTGCAGGTCCGGCACGTCGGACGGGGAGAACAGCGTCCACTCGCCACCTTCCATCACGCGCTTCATGAACAGGTCGGGAATCCAGTTCGCGGTGTTCATGTCGTGGGTGCGACGGCGGTCGTCGCCGGTGTTCTTGCGCAGGTCGAGGAATTCCTCGATATCCATGTGCCAGGTTTCCAGGTAGGCACAGACCGCGCCCTTGCGCTTGCCGCCCTGGTTCACCGCGACCGCGGTGTCGTTGACCACCTTCAGGAACGGCACCACGCCCTGCGACTTGCCATTGGTACCCTTGATGTGGGCGCCGAGCGCACGCACCGGGGTCCAGTCGTTGCCGAGTCCGCCGGCGAACTTGGCCAGCAGCGCATTCTCCTTGATCGCCTCGTAGATGCCTTCGAGGTCGTCGGACACGGTGGTCAGATAGCAGGAGGAAAGCTGCGAGCGCTGGGTGCCGGAATTGAACAGCGTCGGCGTCGAGCTCATGAAATCGAACGACGACAGCAGGTTGTAGAACTCGATCGCGCGCGCTTCGCGGTTGATCTCGTTGAGCGCAAGGCCCATCGCCACGCGCATGTAGAACGCCTGCGGCATCTCGATGCGAGTGCCCTGGATATGCAGAAAGTAACGGTCATACAGCGTCTGCAGGCCGAGGTAGCCGAACTGCAGGTCGCGCTCGGGCTTCAGGGCCTCGGCCAGCTGTTGCAGGTCGAACTGGGCCAGCGCCGGGTCGAGCAGGTCGGCCTCGATACCCTTCCTGATGAACTTCGGGAAGTAATCAATATAGTGTTGCTGCGCGTCGGCCTGGGCCACTTCCTGGCCGAACACTTCCTTGCGGATCGTATGCATCAGCAGGCGCGCGGTGACGCGGCTGTAGGCCGGGTCCTTTTCCATCAGCGCGCGGGCAGCCAGGATGGCGGACTTGTGCAGCTCTTCGACCGGCACGCCGTCGTAGAGATTCTTCAACGTCTCGGACAGGATCGCCTCGGCATCAACGTGCTTCTCAAGGCCGACGCAGGCGGCGGAGATCAGCGTGCGCACCTGCTCGATGTCGAGCGGACGGCTCTGGCCGCCTTCGGTCACATGCAGTTGCGGGGTCGCGACCTGCTGGGCGGCCTTCTGCTGAGCGCGTTCCTCCATGCGCTTGGCGCGGTAGAGCACGTAGGCACGTGCGACGTCATGCTCGCCGGAGCGCATCAGCGCGAGCTCGACCTGGTCCTGCACGTCTTCGATATGGAAGGTGCCGCCGGCCGGCTGGCGGCGCACCAGAGCCCCGACCACGCCTTGGGTCAGCTGATCGACCAGCTCGCGCACGCGCGCGGAAGCGGCGCCCTGGCCGCCATTGACGGCGAGGAAGGCCTTGGTCATCGCGATCGAGATCTTCGACGGCTCGAAGCCGACTACCGCGCCATTGCGGCGGATGATCTTGTAGTCGGCGAGCGCCCCGTGCGGGGCCGAGACCTGGGTGCCGGTACCGGTCGCGGTGGAGGCCTTACCGGGATTGGTCGTCGACTTGACGGAAAGTTCTTGCGTAGGTTGCATCGTGCCTCCTTGGATGGTTACGCTTCGCGGCGCAGGGCCGCAGGGGTTGTCTTTGAACGAAAGTCCGGCCATGCCAGGCCGGGATTTTTCCGCGCGGGACAGACAGCATGCACATGCATGCGTCGTCCTGAAAAGGCAGTGCTGTTCGGCCTGCCCATCTGAATCGTGTACAACCAGAACAGCCTAAGTGAAATCACACAACCACAATATATAGTGGTCACGACTGCGATCGAAACTAATTCTAGTGCCCGCATCCCGCCTGCGCAACAGGTTTTTTTGCCGCTTGGGCAATCAATTCCCGCGCTGCGACCTTGACTTTTTCAGAGGATGGCGCCGGGAAAGCGCAGCGCGCTGAGGTCTCGCAGCGCAGCATCCATTTGAATCAAGGACTTGCGATAAAGGTCCCAATCGAAGCAGGGCCCGGGGTCGGTCTTGCGGCCTGGCGCAATATGTTCATGTCCGGCGACACCGGCCAGCGGATGGCGTGCGCGCAACGCGATGGTGAGTTCTGCAAGTACGGCGTACTGGATCGGTTCGAACGGCAGGTCGTCGCAGCCTTCGAGTTCGATGCCGATCGAGAAGTCATTGCAGCGCTCGCGTCCGCAGAAGTTCGACGCGCCGGCGTGCCATGCGCGCGCGACGGTCGGCACGAATTGCAGGACCTCGCCGCTGCGCGCGATCAGGAAGTGCGCCGATACCTTCAGCGTGCGCAGCCTATCGAAGTACGGATGCGCGTCGCAATCGAGGGAGTTGGTGAACAAGGCCTCGATATGCGCGCCACCGAACTGCCCCGGCGGCAGGCTG
>DATLGF010000346.1:0-5686 GCA_035540575.1 Noviherbaspirillum sp. | reverse complement strand
ACGCAGCGTGTTGGCGCGGTCCTTCACCAGCGCAACCACGTCGGCCAGCATCGGGCCACCTTCGACCTTGCCGCCCAGCTCTTCAATGAAGGGCGTCACGAGGCCGGCCAGGCGCGCGTTGTCGGCCTGCTTGATGTAGTGGTTGTTCAGCCAGGCCAGCTTTTCCGGATTGAACTGCGCGGGCGACTTCGACAGGTGATCAAGATCGAACCACTGCACGAACTGCTCGATCGAGAAGATCTCGTCATCGCCGTGACTCCAGCCCAGGCGCGCGAGGTAGTTGAGCATGGCCTCCGGCAGATAGCCCTGGGCCGGATACTCCATCACGCTCACCGCACCGTGGCGCTTGGACAGCTTTTCGCCGTCGGCGCCGAGGATCATCGGCACATGGCCGTATTCCGGCAGCGGCGCACCGAGCGCACGCAGGATGTTGATCTGGCGCGGCGTGTTGTTCACGTGATCGTCGCCGCGAATCACGTGGGTGATGCGCATGTCCCAGTCATCCACGGCGACGCAGAAGTTGTAGGTCGGCGTGCCGTCCGGGCGCGCGATCACGAGGTCGTCGAGTTCGCGGTTGGAGATCGTGATCGGCCCCTTGACTACATCGTTCCAGGTCACATCACCGTCGAGCGGGTTCTTGAAGCGCACCACCGGCTTGCGGCCTTCGGGGACCGCGGGCAGCGTCTTGCCCGGCTCCGGGCGCCAGGTGCCGTCGTAGCGCGGCTTTTCGCCCGCCGCGCGCATGCGCTCGCGCATCGCCTCCACTTCCTCCGGCGTGCAGTAGCAGTAATAGGCGGTCCCGGCCTCGAGCATCTGGGCGACGACCTCGCGATAGCGGTCCATCCGCTGCATCTGATAGAACGGGCCTTCGTCGTGTTGCAGGCCAAGCCAATTCATGCCGTCGAGGATCGCCTGCACCGCTTCCGGCGTGCTGCGCTCGAGGTCGGTGTCTTCGATGCGCAGGATGAAGGTGCCTCCAAAGTGGCGCGCATAGGCCCAGGAGAACAGCGCGGTGCGCGCGCCGCCGAGGTGGAGGTAGCCGGTGGGGCTAGGGGCGAATCTTGTACGAACAGGGGTGCGGACGGTCATGAGTTAAAAATGCCCTGACGGGAATGATCTGGTGTTCTGAAAAGTGCGCGGAAGCCCGGCAACATCTGCATGTCGCACCTGCGCAGGCGGGAGCCCGGGAGATGCCGCGATGCCGCTGCCACGTCCGGACTGGGTTCCCGCCTGCGCGGGAACGACAGCTTGAAGGCCGTCGCCGGGAAACCGGCTATTTTACCGTGCCGGCAAAGCTCAATCGTTCTTGATCACGATACTCGGAAACTTGCTCGTCATGTCCTTTGCCTTTTCGGCGACCTTCACCGCGATGCGGCGCGCGATCTGCTTGTAGATCTGCGCGGCCTGGCCTTCCGGGTCGGCGACGACCGTGGGCGTGCCGGAGTCGGTCTGCTCGCGGATCGACAGCAACAGCGGCAGGGCCCCGAGGAATTCCGCGCCGTATTCGGCGCCCATCTTTTCGCCGCCTCCTGCACCGAAGATAGGCTCGGCATGGCCGCAGTTCGAGCAGATGTGCACGCTCATGTTCTCGACGATGCCGAGGATCGGAATGCCGACCTTCTCGAACATCTTCAGCCCCTTGCGCGCATCGAGCAGCGCAATGTCCTGCGGTGTGGTGACGATCACCGCCCCGGTCACCGGCACCTTCTGCGACAGCGTCAACTGGATGTCGCCGGTGCCCGGCGGCATGTCCACCAGCAGGTAGTCGAGATCGCGCCAGTTGGTCTGCTGCAGCAGTTGCTGCAGCGCCTGCGTCACCATCGGGCCGCGCCAGACCATCGGCTGGTCGGGATCGATCATGAAGCCGATCGAGGCCACCTGCACGCCGTGGTTCTCCAGCGGCTCCATCGTCTTGCCGTCCTTCGACTCCGGCTGGCCCTTGATGCCCATCATCATCGGCTGCGACGGGCCGTAGATGTCGGCGTCCAGCAGGCCCACCCGCGCGCCTTCTGCGGCCAGCGCCAGCGCCAGGTTGGCGGCGGTGGTCGACTTGCCGACACCGCCCTTGCCCGAGGCGACCGCGATGATGTTGCGCACGTTCGGCAGCAGCGGCACGCCGCGCTGCACCGCATGCGGCACGATCTTCGAATAGACGTTGACTTCTATCCTGCCCACGCCCGGCAGCGTCTGCAGCACCGCCCGCACCGCCGCGCCGATCGGTTCGATCTGGCTCTTTGCCGGGTAACCGAGCTCGACGTCGACGTGGACGTCGGCTCCCTCGATGCGGATGTTTTTCGCCGACTTCCCGGCGACCAGGTCCTTGCCCGTGTTCGGGTCCGTCACTGCCGCGAGCGCAGTGCGTACCGCGTCCGTTGTCAAAGTCATGATTTCTCCTAGATTTTCGGCTGCAAGTCTAAACCAGGCGGCCCTGCCCCACCGGAGTGGACTGCTAGAATGGCAGTTTTATTTCCGCACGCGCATTGCCAAATGAGCACCACCCCGTCCCGCAAGCTGTTCGTCACCACCGCCCTGCCCTACGCCAACGGCGCCTTCCATATCGGCCACATCATGGAATACATCCAGGCCGACATCTGGGTACGCTTCCAGCGCATGCAAGGCCATGACGTGCACTTCGTCGGCGCGGACGACGCACATGGCACGCCGATCATGATCGCCGCCGAGAAGGCCGGCGTGACACCGCAGGAATTCGTCGCGAAGATCGCCGCCGGACGCCAGCAGTACCTGGACGGCTTCCACATCTCCTTCGACAACTGGCACTCGACCGACTCTCCCGAAAACACCGAGCTGTCGCAAGGCATCTACCTGCGCCTGCGCGAAGCCGGGCTGATCGCCACGCGCGTGGTCGAGCGCTTCTTCGATCCGGTCAAGGGCATGTTCCTGGCTGACCGCAACATCAAGGGCGAGTGCCCGCGCTGCCATGCGAAGGACCAGTACGGCGACAACTGCGAGGTCTGCGGCGCCGCCTACGAGCCGACCGAGCTGATCAATCCGTATTCGGCGCTGACCGGCGCCACCCCGGTGCAAAAGCCGTCCGAGCAGTATTTCTTCAAGCTGTCCGACCCGCGCTGCATTGCCTTCCTGCAGGAATGGCTGAATTCGCCCGGACGCCTGCAGCCCGAGATGGTGAACAAGGTGTCCGAGTGGCTCGGCAACGACGGCCGCGACCTCGCCGACTGGGACATCTCGCGCGACGCGCCTTACTTCGGGATTCCGATCCCGGACGCACCCGGCAAGTACTTCTACGTGTGGCTGGACGCGCCGGTCGGCTATCTTGCCAGCCTGAAGAACTATTGCGGCAAGAAGGGCATCGACTACGATGCGCTGCTGCATGACCCCGCCACCGAACAGGTGCACTTCATCGGCAAGGACATCGTCTCCTTCCACCTGCTTTTCTGGCCGACGATGCTCAAGTTCTCGGGGCATCCGATCATCGAAAAGCTCAAGGTCAACGTGCACGGCCACCTGACCGTCAACGGCGAGAAGATGAGCAAGTCGCGCGGCACCGGCATCTCGCCGCTGCGCTACCTCGACATCAAGATGAACCCGGAGTGGCTGCGCTACTACATCGCGACCAAGCTCAATTCCAAGGTCGAGGACATCGACTTCAACGCGGAAGACTTCATCGCCAAGGTCAATTCCGACCTGATCGGCAAGTACGTGAACATCTGCAGCCGTGCGGCCGGCTTCATCAGCAAGCGCTTCGACGGCAAGCTGTCGAACCCTGTGGCCGAAGGCAGCAGCACCAACCGCTTCTGGCACCAGCTTGCCGGAGAGGAAGCGGCCATCCGCGAAGCCTACGAGGCGCGCGAGTACGGCAAGGCAATCCGCCACATCATGGCGCTGGCCGACGAGGTCAACCAGTACGTGGATGCGAAGAAGCCGTGGGAACTGGCCAAGGATCCGGCCAACAACAAGGCGCTGCAGGACGTCTGCAGCGACCTGCTCCTGGCCTTCCACCGGCTGTCGGTGTTCCTCGCGCCGGTGCTGCCGTCCGTAGCCCGCAAGGTTGCGGCGCTGTTCGGGCTGGAGCGCGATCTGAACTGGAAGGATCTGGAGAGCTATCCGGCGCAGATCGGCACTTTCTCGCATCTGATGACGCGGGTAGAGGCGAAGATGCTGGAGGATTTGTTTGAGAAGGCGGAGGTTTCTACTGCAGGGACCGTCGCGGGTTCGAGCAATCCACCCCCATCCCAACCTTTCCCCTCAAAGGGGGAAGGAGTAGGCGGCGAGGCGATCGAACCGATCGCCCCGGAGATCAAGATTGACGATTTCTCCAGGATCGACTTGCGCATTGCGAAGATCGTCAACTGCGAACACGTCGAAGGCTCCGACAAGCTGCTGCGCCTGACGCTGGACGTCGGCGAAGGCCGCATGCGCAACGTGTTCTCCGGCATCAAGTCCTCTTACAAGCCGGAGGACCTGATCGGCAAACTCACCGTGATGGTTGCCAACCTCGCGCCGCGCAAGATGAAGTTCGGCGTCTCCGAGGGCATGGTGCTGGCCGCCTCGTCCGCCGACGAGAAGACCAATCCGGGAATCTACGTGCTCAACCCGTGGCCGGGCGCGGAGCCCGGCATGCGCGTGCGCTGATCATGCCCGACCCTGCCCCAGGCAATTCTTCCATCGGTGGCCGCGCATGAACGTGACCGTGCGTGAAGCCACCCTGGAGGACGCCCAGCTGATCGCGGAACTCACCCGCGCCTGTTGGGCCAAGCGTGTGGCGCTCAGTTCCAGCGGCCATCGCGAAACCGCGGTGCGCGTCTTGCAGCACCTGCAGGAAGGCGGCGGATTCGTGATGCTCGACGGCGACGAACCGATTGGTTCGGTACGCTGGCTGCCGCTTGAAGGCCAGGGCGACATATGGGAAATCCTGCGCATGGGCGTGCTGCCACGTTGCTCAGGCCGCCATCTCTCCGAACGCCTGCTCGAGGCCGTGATCCACCGCGCGCTCGACGCGGGGGTCGACGAACTGCGCCTCGCCGTGCGTAGCGACCAGGAACGCCTGGTCGACCTCTACTCCACGTACGGTTTCGTGCTCGCGCCCGAACTCGAATACACCCACGCCAATCCGCTCGAGCCGCCGCCCACGGTGATGCGTCGGGCCTTGGATCATCACTAGCACGCAGACCGACACGCCGATGAACCGCCCCACCCTCCGCTTCCGTCCGCGCCTGCTCGACGCGCTGCAGGACTACGATCGCAAACGCCTGTTCCAGGATATGAACGCGGGGATCACGGTCGGGGTGGTGGCGCTGCCGCTGGCGATGGCGTTCGCAATCGCCTCCGGGGTGCGGCCGGAAGCCGGCATCTTCACCGCGATCATCGCCGGCTTTCTGATTGCCGCGCTGGGCGGCTCGAAGGTGCAGATAGGCGGGCCGGCCGGCGCCTTCATCATCGTCGTCTACGGCATTATCGAGACCTATGGGCTGGGGGGGCTGCTGGTCTCCACGGTGTTGGCCGGCATCATCCTGTTTGCGATGGGGCTGCTGCGGCTCGGCTTCCTGATCCGCTACATCCCGGTGCCGGTCGTGATCGGCTTTACCAACGGCATTGCAATCCTGATCGCGCTGTCCCAGATCAGCGACTTCTTCGGCCTTGCGATCGACCGCATGCCGTCGGATTTCTTCGCGCAGCTGCGCACGCTCGCCGCCCACGCGCACACGGT
>DATLGF010000345.1:0-8157 GCA_035540575.1 Noviherbaspirillum sp. | reverse complement strand
CTGCAGAACATCGCGCAGTTGCCGATCGTGCATCCGCACGTGGCGGCGATGCCGGATGTGCATGCCGGCATCGGCGCGACCGTCGGCAGCGTGATTCCGACCCGCTCGACGGTCATTCCGGCCGCCGTCGGGGTCGACATCGGCTGCGGGATGAACGCGGTGCGCACCACGCTGACCGCAAGCGACCTGCCCGACAGTCTGGCGCGCCTGCGCGGCGCGATCGAGGGCGCGGTGCCGGTCGGCTTCGCCCAGCACGAGTGGAACAAGGTGCGCGGCGCCGCCCATGCGCGCGCGGCGCGCCCGCTGTCGGACCGGCTCGACCGCATCATCGGACGGCACCGCGGCATCGCAAAGATGCAGCAGAAGTTCGAGCAGACCTGGATCTGCCAGCTCGGCACGCTGGGCGGCGGCAACCATTTCATCGAGCTCTGCCTGGACGAGGAACAGCGCGTGTGGATCATGCTGCACTCGGGCTCGCGCGGCATCGGCAACGCGATCGGCCGTTACTTCATCGCCGCCGCGCGCAAGGAGATGGAACGCCACCAGATCCGGCTGCCGGACAGGGATCTCTCCTACTTCCGGGAAGGCTCGGAGCTGTTCGACGACTACGTCGAAGCGGTCGAATGGGCGCAGGACTATGCGCTGGTGAACCGGCGCGAGATGATGCGCCGCGTGGTCGACGTGCTGATCCAGCAGCTGCCGCCGTTCAGGCTCGACGGCGAAGCAATCAATTGCCATCACAACTACGTCTCGCGGGAGACACACGGCGGCGAACGGCTGTTCGTCACCAGGAAGGGGGCGATTTCCGCGCGCGAGGGCGAACTGGGCATCATCCCCGGCAGCATGGGCGCGCGCAGCTACGTGGTGCGCGGCAAGGGCAATCCGGATTCGTTCTGCTCCTGCTCGCACGGCGCGGGCCGGCGCATGAGCCGCACCGAGGCCAAGCGCCGCTTCAATCGCTTCGACCTGGCCGAGCAGACGCGCGGCATCGAATGCAGGAAGGACGGCGGCGTGATCGATGAGATTCCGGCCGCCTACAAGGACATCGACGCGGTGATGGCGCACCAGACCGATCTGGTCGAGGTCGTGCATACGCTGCGCCAGGTGGTGTGCATCAAGGGCTGATCAGCGCCGCCCCACCAGGTAGGTGACGCCCTGCGGGCCGTACCACTCGCTGTGCGGCTCGTCGGCGGCGAGATGGAAGATGGTGCCGGCCGGATAGGTCCGCTCTTCCTCGCCGCGGCGGAGGCGGATTTCCCCGCGCAGGATCAGCGCCTTCGCCTCGAACGGATGGGCATGCAGCTCCCATGCGCCGTTCGCCTCGCGCTCGACCGTCACGACTTCCTTGAAGCCGTCCTCGGCAAGCCGGGCCAGGAATTCTTCGCGCTGCATCCGAGCTCCGCAATCGTGGAAAAAGCCTCAATGGCCCGGCGGGCGGTCCACGCCGGCCAGCGCCAGACGACGTCGCGCCAGCATGATCAGCAGCGACGCGCAGACCAGCACCGCCAGCAGCAGCGAGATCTGCTCGCCTGTGCTGATGTCGCCGAACATCGCCTGCGCCAGGCGGCCGACCCCGTAGCCGGTCGCGCACACGGTCGACGACCAGATCACGGCTCCCAGGAAGTCGAGTGCAAGAAAGCGCCAAGCCGACATGCGGCTCATGCCCAGCGTCAGCAGGCCGGCGATGCGCAGGCCGTACAGAAAGCGCAGCGACAGGACCAGCAGTACGTGATGCCGTTGCAGCAACTTGTCGAGGCGGCCCTTGCGCGCGTGGAGTGCCGGGAAACGCTGCAGCACCGCGCTGCCGTAGCGTCGGCCGGCGAAGAAGTACGGCAGGTCGCCGAGAAAGCTGGCCAAGGCTGCGATCGCCAGCACCAGCGGCAGATCGAGATGGCCGGCATAGGCGGCGAAGCTGCCGGCCAGCAGGACCGCCTCACCTTCGAGGAAGCTTCCTATGGCGACAGCGAAATAGCCATATTCGTGTATGAATTGGGCAAGACTCATGCGCCCTCTGATAAACATTGCACCCGGGCCATCCCGATGGCGCGATCCTAATAGAGCGGATGGCGCGGAGAAAGTTGCCGCCGACCGGACCCGATCAATGCGCAGATCGACTGCCGCCATGGTAGCCATTTCGCCGACCGCTTGCCAACTTCACATCGACCCGGAGACCGACGGCAACAATGGCCGCCCTTCCGCATGAACCCGCGCTGCAGGCAGCTTGCGGGAAATTTGCCGCCCGGCGGAATGCACATCAAATGTCCGCGGTCCGGATTTGGCAACCATTCCTGAATTGACAGTCAAATCGTTGGCGATCTGACCATCGCGGAGCTTTTGCTTCGTTGCGCGCCGACCATTCACCATGACACAGCCACTGCATCCGACGTCCCTGCCGTTCATTGCCCGCCCCGGCGCGATGGCGGAGCTGATGCGCAGCCAGGACTGGTCAGCCACCCCGCTGGGCGCGCCGCAGACCTGGCCGGCGACGCTGCGCACTGCCTGCGGCATCGTGCTGAACTCGGACTTCCCGATGTTTCTGCTCTGGGGGCGGGACCTGGTCTGCCTGTACAACGACGGCTGCATTCCCTTGCTGGGGAACAAACACCCGGGCACGCTGGGCCGCCCGTTCCCGGTCCTGTGGCCGGAAGCCTGGCCTGCGCTCGGCTCGGCGATCGAACATGCGATGAACGGGGAACCCGTCTATTGCCGCGACGTGCCGGTCGACCTGACGCGCGATGGACGTACTGAACGAAGCTGGTTCACCTTTTCCTGCTCGCCCCTGTTCGATGACAGCGGCCAGGTATGCGGACTGCTGGGCATCTGCATCGAGACGACCGAACGGATGCGCGAAGACATGCGCCAGGCCCTGGTGCTCGAAACCGTGGACAGCCTGCGCAACCTGACGAAAGTGGACGAAATCACCGAAACGGCGGCCGCATTGCTCGGCCGCCGTCTCGAGGCGCCGCTGGTGTTCTATTCCGAGATCGACGATGCGCACGGGACCTTCGAGATCAAGCGCGGGTGGGCCAGCGAGCGGGTGTGCCCGGTGGTCGGCCAGTGCGGAAAGCTGAGCGACTTCGGGCCGCAACTGATCGAGGACCTGCATGCCGGCCGGCCCATTTGCATCAAGGACGTCCGCACCGACAGCCGGACCCGCGATTTCGCCGCCGCCTATGCCGCACTGGGCCTGCGCTCGGGACTGCTCGTTCCGCTGCTAAAGGACCGTGCGCTGGTGGGCGTGCTGAATGTGTATGACGTCGTGCCGCGGGATTGGAGCGATGCCGATCACAAGGTCGTGGCGGCAGTCGGCGAGCGTATCCGCTTGGCCATGGAACAGGCGCGCAGCGAAGCCGCGCTGCGCGCCGCCGCCAACCGCCAGGCCGTTCTGCTCGAGCTCGGCGACGCGCTGCGCAATCTCGCCGACGACCCGCAGGCCATGATGGATGCGTCTGCGCATGCGCTGGCCCGGGCGCTCGACGTGCCACGCGTCGGCTATGCCGATGTGGACGAGGGCGTCGAGTATGCGGTGGTCGGCGAGAACTACAACGACACGAGCCGGATTCCGGACGTGCGCGCGCATCGGGACCGGCTCGACAACTATGGCAGCGCCCTGGTCGAGGACATCCGCGCCGGGCGCGTGATGCGGGTCGACGACATCGCCGCCGATCCGCGCAGCGCCGGGGCCGCCGCTTCCGCGCATGAGGCTATCGGCGCGCGCGCCTCGATGGCGGTGCCGGTACAGCGCAATGGACGTACCGTGGCTTTCATGTTCGCCCATCACGACAAGCCGCGCCACTGGACCGACGAAGAGGCCGCGCTGATGCGCGAGGTGGCCGACCGCAGCTGGGCCGCGGTCGAGCGCGCCCGCGCCGAACTGGAGTTGCGTGAAGCGAGCCGGCGCAAGGACGAATTTCTCGCGATGCTCGCGCACGAGCTGCGCAATCCGCTCGCGCCGATCAGCTCGGCCGCCGAACTGCTGCGCATGGCACGGCTCGATCCCGAACGGATCGAAAAGACCACCGACATCATCGTGCGCCAGGTCAAGCACATGACCGGCCTGATCGACGACTTGCTCGACGTCTCGCGCGTGACGCGCGGGCTGATCTCGCTGGACTGCAGGGAAGTCGAAATCCGCCATGTGATCGCCGAAGCGGTGGAACAGGTGCGCCCGCTGATCACTTCGCGCCGGCATCACCTGAGCACGCATATGGCGCCCGGTCCCGGGCTGGTGAACGGCGACCGCAAGCGGCTGGTGCAGGTGTTCTCCAACCTGCTCGCCAACGCAGCCAAGTACACGCCGGAAGGTGGCGAGATCACGGTAAAGATGGATGTCAGCGAGCGAGAGATCGCGGTGCGGGTATGCGATACCGGTATCGGCATGGCGAGCGAGCTGCTGCCCAAGGTGTTCGAGCTGTTCGCCCAGGCCGAGCGCACGCCGGACCGCTCGCAGGGTGGCCTGGGACTGGGACTCGCGCTGGTGCGCAGCCTGGCCCAGCTGCATGGCGGACGCGTCCAGGCCGCCAGCCCGGGGCCCGGCAAGGGCAGCGTGTTTACCGTGACCCTGCCACGCGTGCTGGCGGCGCAGTCCGGCGCCGGCGACGCGCAGACCGGCACTGCGCAGCGGCAGACGGCATCCCTCGACCTGCTGGTCGTCGACGACAACCAGGACGCGGCGCAGACGCTCGCCCTGCTGCTGGAGAATGCCGGCCACCGGGTGTGCGTCGCCTACAGCCCGCAAGCCGCGCTCGAAGCGGCGCAGCGGCGGACATTCGACGGCTGCATGCTGGATATCGGGTTGCCGGGGATGGACGGCCTCGAGCTCGTGCGCCGCCTGCGCATGCTGCCGGGTACCCGTGCCGCATTGATGGTGGCCGTCACCGGCTATGGCGCCCAGGGCGGGCAGCAGCGCGCGCAGGACGCGGGCTTCAACCATTACCTCGTCAAGCCGGTCAATCCGGCACGGCTGCTCGGGCTGCTCGCCGACGCCGGTGAAGCGCCGGCGCACGCGGCGCACTGAGAGACACTGCAAGGGCAGATCGCAACGCGCGCCGGCGCGCACAGTGGCTCGCTCCCGACCGGGCCTACCTCAGGTAGACATACAACCCGCCCACCGGGCGCTCCTGGTCATGGCGGATCGGCGCGCGCGACATCGCATCCACCTCGAAGCCGTTCCGTTGCGCGAGATCGCGCACGTACTGTTCGGAATGCGCGTAGCGCAGGCTCGGCAGCAGTTGCATGCCGCCGTCCTCGACCGGCTCTTCCACGGTAAACGCAAAGCAGCCTCCCGGCGCCAGGATGCGCCGCACCGCGCCGAACACCGCGTCGAGCGCGCCGACATAGATGAACACGTCCGCCGCCACCACCAGGTCGACCGGACTGCGCTCGCCTGCGAGGAAGGACGCCACGTCGGCGTGCACGAGTTCGCGGTACACGCCGGACTTGCGCGCCTCTTCCAGCATTGCCTGCGAGAGGTCGACGCCGACGATCGCGTCGGCCGCCGGCGCGATCAGCGTGCCGCATAGGCCGGTGCCGCAGCCGAGATCGAGCACGCGGGGGTAGCGCCGGCCCGCCTGCAGCAGCGGTCGCAGCAGCACCTCATGGCCCTGGTAACGCAGCGCGCCGGTCACGTGGCCCTGGAACTCGGGGGCGTACTCGTCGAACAGCGATTCCACGTAGCGGCGCGGCGGCGCGGGCGGCAAGCCCGCTTCCTGCACCGAGGCCAGGTAGTAGCGGTTCAGTTCGGGGTCGCCGCCGCAGGCGAGCGCCTGCTCGAAACACTGCGCCGCCTCGGCTAGCCGCCCGAGCTCGCGCAGCAGGCTGCCGCGCGCGCTCCAGGCATCGGCGTATGCGGGGTCGGCGGCCAGCGCGCGCCCGAAGGCGTCCAGCGCCGGTCCCGCCTGTCCGAGGCGCTGCCGGCACAGCGCAAGACTCATCCACAACGGCGCCCTGTCCGGTGCCAGCCGCAGCGCCTGTTCCAGCGCGTCGGCGGCCTCCTGCCAGCGCCCACGCGCCTCCTCGGCCAGGCCCAGGCAGGCCCAGGCCTCCGCGTATGCAGGATCGGCGGCCGTGGCCTGGCGCAACGGCGCCACGGCCTCGTCGATGCGGCCGAGCTGGAACAGCGTGATGCCGAGATTGCCGAGCACCGAAGGGCGGCCCGGAGCGAGCGCGGCGGCAGTCGCGAAGGCGGCGCACGCCGGTTCCAGCCGCCCGGCCTCGAAATGCTCGATGCCGGTGAAGAAATGCTGGCGTGCTGCGTCGAAGGAAGAATCCATGGTGCGCGGATGACGTGGCGTTGATCGAAAGTACGCCATTCTCCCGCATTGGAGAGCGTTGCGGGGACGCCCTGCGACAAAGCCCGCCCCCAAAAGACCAACGGACCGCGACCCGAAGGTCGGCGGTCCGTTAGCGGGGACCTTTGAAGGCCGTCAGGCCGGCTGGACCAGCGGTCCCATGCCGCCGGTGCGCGGCGGAGTCTTCTTGGTCGGCAGATACTTCGGCGCACGCGGCTCCTTGCCTTCCATGATGTCGTTGACCTGGTCGGCGTCCAGCGTCTCCCATTCGAGCAGCGCCTTGGCCATCACGTCGACCTTCTCGCGGTTCTCCTCGAGCAGCCGGCGCGCCAGCGCATACTGCGTGTCCAGGATGCTGCGGATTTCTTCGTCGACCTTCTGCTGGGTCTCTTCCGACACCGTGCGCGAGGACAGGCCGAAACCATCCTGCTCGTCGGTGTAGACCATGGTGCCGAGCACCTCGGACATGCCGAAGCGGGTCACCATCGCACGCGCGAGCTTGGTCGCCCGCTCGAAGTCGTTCGAGGCGCCGGTCGACTTCTGATTCATGAAGATCTCTTCTGCAATGCGTCCGCCGAACAGGATCGCGATGTCTTCCAGCATCTTGTCCTTGTACATGTTCACGCGGTCATGCTCGGGCAGCTGCCAGGTCAGGCCCAGCGCATAGCCGCGCGGCATGATCGTGACCTTATGCACCGGATCGGCCTTCGGCAGCAGCTTGGCGACCACCGCATGGCCGGACTCGTGGTAGGCCGTGTTGCGGCGCTCTTCCTCGCGCATCACCGCGGACTTGCGCTCCGGACCCATGATGATCTTGTCCTTCGCATCCTCGAAATCCTGCATGTCCACCGTCTGCTTGTTGCGGCGGGCGGCGAACAGCGCGGCTTCGTTGACCAGGTTGGACAGCTCGGCGCCGGAGAAGCCCGGGGTGCCGCGCGCCAGCACGTCGGCGCGTACATCCGCGTCGACCGGCACGCGGCGCATGTGCACGTTCAGGATCTGCTCGCGCCCGCGGATGTCGGGCAGGCCGACCATCACCTGGCGGTCGAAGCGGCCCGGGCGCAGCAGCGCCTTGTCGAGCACGTCGGCGCGGTTGGTCGCGGCGATCACGATGATGCCGGAGTTCGGCTCGAAGCCGTCCATCTCGACCAGCATCTGGTTGAGCGTTTGCTCACGCTCGTCGTTGCCGCCGCCCATGCCGCTGCCGCGTGAACGCCCGACCGCATCGATTTCATCGATGAAGATGATGCAGGGCGCATGCTTCTTCGCCTGCTCGAACAGGTCGCGCACGCGCGAGGCGCCCACGCCGACGAACATTTCGACGAAGTCGGAACCGGAAATCGTGAAGAACGGCACGCGCGCCTCGCCGGCCATCGCCCGGGCCAGCAGCGTCTTGCCGGTGCCCGGCGGGCCGACCAGCAGCACGCCGCGCGGGATGTGGCCGCCCAGGCTCTGGAACTTGCGCGGATCCTTCAGGAACTCGACGATCTCGTCGACTTCCTCCTTCGCTTCGTCGCAGCCGGCGACGTCGGCGAAGGTGGTGGTGTTGGTGTGCTCGTCCTGCATGCGCGCCTTGGACTTGCCCATCGAGAACACGCCGCCCTTGCCGCCGCCCTGCTGGCGCCGCATGAACCAGATCCACACGCCGATCAAAAGCAGGATCGGGAACCAGGAAATGAGCACCTGCAGCAGGAAGTTGGGCTGTTCGGGATGGCGCACATCGAACTTGATGTCGTTGGCGATCAGGTCGCTGATCAGGCCGCGGTCGAGCATCGTGGTGTTCGTGGCCAGGCGCGTACCGTTACTGGTGGTGGCGGTGATGCTCGTGCCTTCGATCATCACCTCCTGGATGTTGCGCGCCTTCACA
>DATLGF010000344.1:0-5381 GCA_035540575.1 Noviherbaspirillum sp. | reverse complement strand
ATCTGCTGGTCGCCGTTCGGATTGATCTGGTGGGTCTTGAAATGGCCGAGGCGGATCGCATACAGGTTCGTGAACGGGTCGCCGACGCGGTACAGGTGGCCGTCGCGCGGCACCTTGCGGCGGCGCCCGATGATCTTGTCGAGCCTGGCCATGTCTTCCTCGGACAGGCCGGTCGGCAGGCAGATCTTGTGCATGCTGCAGGCGGCGCACCGCGAGCTGCGTTCCTCCACGGATTCGCCGGAAGCGGAAAACTGGGTGAGGGGCAGGGTCGTGTCGGCGCTGTTCAGGCGATTGAGGATCATGGCTGTTCTCGTTTCTGGTTATTTCGGCCACAACGGTGGGCGACACCTGCACTACAGCAAGCGGTGTGCCAGAGCCCGTTCCTCCCTGCGGCGACGGGCGCAGATTCAGGGCGAATTTTCTCCCGCCTCAGAGGGAAAATGCGATGTCGGCAGGGCGGGCGCGAGCTGGAGGAGCGCGCGCCCTGCCGGAGGTTTCAGGCAGCGTGAGCCCGCCCGCTCTCTCATTTCCGGGAATCGGCACGGCGCCCGCCGTCAACTTGCACGGATGCCGGTTTGACACCCTCGCCCAATCCTTACTATAATCGCGGTCTTTCGGGTCGTTAGCTCAGTTGGTAGAGCAGCGGACTTTTAATCCGTTGGTCGCAGGTTCGAGTCCCGCACGGCCTACCAGAAATACCGAGGGGCCCAGGCGCATAGCCTGGGCCCCTTCTGTTTTCCGGCCCCGGCGATCGCACGTTCTTCCTCCTTGCGTTTTCCCTGCTTCAGCACCCCCCGCGCTCTCCCGTCTTTGCCCCCGCTGCGATGCTCCCGTTGTTTCCTGAAACATGGGCGTAACAATCATGCGTTAGTGTGTTGCCAGCAAAGGCATCCGCGACCATGCCAGCCTGTTCCGGTTGTCACTGTCCGCCACTTTCCCGCTCGTCCATGCAGCCAATCCGCGAACTCGAAGCAAACATCGTCTTCTCCAAGACCGCGCGCGGCCAAGAGGAGGTTTTGACACGCAGTCACGGCCTCGCGGCGCGCCATCGGCAGGTGCTTATCCTGATCAACGGCGCCCGCAGTCTGGGCACGATCGCGGAAATTATTCCCGCGAGCGAGCTGGCCGAAATCGTGGGCTTCCTGCTCGAAGCGCGGTTCATCGAGCCGGCGCAAGGCGCCGAGTCCTCCTCCAGGGCCGCCGTCATCACTGCGACGTCCGTATCTGCGTCCGGCGACACGGTTGCCAAGGTGAAGGAGTTCATGGTGGCCAGCGCCCAGTCCTGCCTCGGCCTGCTTGCTGTCGATGTCATCCGCCAGATCGAAATCGCGCAGGACAAGCCTGCGTTGATGACGGCCGTGGCCCAGTGGCACATGGCCCTGCGCGAGTCGCGCGAAGGCAAGCGGCTCGCAGGCCCGTATCTGGATCAGGTCAGGATCGCACTGGCCGCAGGCGGCATGGAGTCGTGACGCCGCGTTTCATACTGTTGTCATCTAGAAACTTTATAGTGCCGCCATCGCAACCGAATACGAAAGGACACTGCGTGGCGAGTATCGAAGACCTGTACAGCTCCATCGCGAATGACAGCGCGGCGCAAAGCGGTACGCAAGCCGGGCTGGCGCTGCGCGCGGGCGATCTTGCGTCGGCCGCGCCAACCGTGCCCCCGGACTGCAGCAATGCGCAGCTGCAGGAGTTTTTTCACGCTCATCCCGAGCGCGATACCGTGGCCGTGGTTGCCGATGGCGCACCGCTTGGCCTGGTCAATCGCAACCACTTCATGGAGCAGTACGGCAAGCCTTTCAGCCGCGAGCTGTTCGGCAAGGCCAGCTGTCTGTCTTTCGCCGATGCGGCGCCGCTCATCACGCCGTTCGAGACGCCGATCGAAGTGCTGGTGCGGCACGCGGTGGCGCCGAATTCGCGCGTGATGAAGGACGGCTTCATCTGCACGCGTGACGGCCAGTACTGTGGCACCGGTTCCGGCATGACGCTGCTGAAGGCGATGTCCGACATCGAGGCCGAGAAAACGCGCCAGCTGCTCTCGAGCATCGACTACGCTTCGGCGATCCAGCAGTCGAACATGCGCGCCTCCATGAGCGAATTGCAGCAAGGGCTGCCGGATTCGCGCCTCGTATGGCTGCCGCGCGACGTGGTCGGCGGCGACTGCTACTTCTTCCGCGCCACGCGCGATGGAATGTTCGGCGCAATCATCGACTGCACCGGTCACGGCGTGCCGGGTGCGTTCATGACGCTGATCGCCTTGTCCTTCCTCGAGAGCCGCATTGCCGGCGGCGACGAGGCGCCCGGTCCCGCACGCATTCTCGGCGAGCTCAACCGGCATATCAAGAAAGTGCTCGGTCAGGACGCGACGGCGAAGGACGGCATCCAGGCCGCGATGAAATCGGATGACGGCCTCGACGCCTTCATGTTCGTGCTGTCGCGCGATCGGCGCACGCTGAGCTATGCAGGTGCGCGCCTCGAGATGGCTATCGCCGTACCCGGCGAGGACGAGGTGCGGCTGCTCGAAGGCGACAAGATGGGCGTCGGATACAGCGACACGCCGGACGACTTCGCATACACCACGTCAACGGTGGTGCTGCCTCCGGACTCGCGTGTGCTCGTCACCACCGACGGCATCATCGATCAGATCGGCGGACCCAAGAACATCGCCCACGGACGCAAGCGCCTGTATCGCCTGCTCGCGCAGCGGCGCACGCTGGCGCCGGCCGACCTTGCCGCCGTGCTGCTTGAGCAGTTCGCGGAATGGCAGGGCGAGCAGCGGCGACGCGACGACGTGTGCTTCCTCACGTTCGCCGCGGGAGCCTGATCATGGATTTCAAGGCATTCGGCGCCTTCCATGGTGGCGCCGCCGACGCCGGCGTGATCTTCTTCTATACCGGCGCGTTCGACAGCGAGGTGGTGAATGCGCTGTCGAGCCAGTTGAAGGAGCGCCTGGAGGCCGAAAGCGCAAGCGCCGCGGTCAAGCGCAAGCTGTTCTCCACCTTCATCGAAATGGCGCAGAACGTGCTGCATTACGGCGGCGCGCCCGCACCCGGGAACAAGCCGGGTTCGATCGGAATGGGAAGGGAAGGCGAGTCCTACTGGGTCGCCTGCGGCAACCTGGTCGCCCATGAACACGTGCAGCGCCTGAACGACAAGCTCGAAACGCTGCGCAACATGTCGCTGGCCGAGATCAAGGCCGCCTACCGTGAGCAGCTGGCGAACGACGCGCACGAGGCCAACGACGCGATCAGCAAGGGCGCGGGCCTCGGCCTGCTGACGATCGCGCGCGACAGCGGCCATCCGATTGCGTTTCGTTTCGAAGCCGATCCCGCCTCGGGCGGGCACTTCTCCTATTTCCACCTCAAGACTGTCATCTGATGCACAGGAGCCGAACACCATGAAGATCATGAAATGCGCGCGCACCGCGCATACCCCGGAAGTGGTTCTGGATACCGAAGCGGGAACGCTTCTGATCGAGGGCGAGTGCTATCCGGAGAATCCCGCGACCTTCTTCCAGCCGGTGATCGGCGCGGTGCAGATGGTCCTCGCATCGGGAAGCCTGAAGCAGTTTCACGCCCGCTTCCGGCTCGCCTATGTGAACAGCGCGTCGACGAAGTCGATGCGGCAGCTGTTCCTGATCCTGAATGAGGCGGCCAAGGCAGGTTGCAATGTCGACGTGGCCTGGGAGTTCGATGAGGACGATGACGCGATCCAGGATCTGGGAGAGGACTTGATGTACGGCCTCGGCATTCCCTACCTTGCCTTCCATGAGACTCCGTACGTAGCATAACCGCGAGCGGCGGCTGAACAACCGTCGCTCGCCCATCGGCGCGGCGCCGGTTTTGCTCAGTGAGCCCTGAGCCTAACCCTTCCTCTTCGTTCCTTCGCCTTCCCGATCCTGCGCCGCGCCGCCTTCGGCGGTGGTGGCGGCGGCAGCGGCCTGTGCCCATCAGAAACTAACAATTACCAAAAGGAAGGTGTTTCTCAGGCAACGAGGTGCCGGGTCTGCACCACGGGGGTGCATGTGCTTCATGCTTGAAACGCTTGCGGGACGCGGGTTTGGCTCATTCAGCCAATGCTCGTTTCTTGTTCGATGTCAAAATTGAAAGTAACCAAAAGTCATTCAATGCATCTCAAGCGCTTATCTTTTTTCAAGCGCCTGGTCGATGCGGATCAAGGGGATCGCGCCGACTGATAACAAGAAGCAACGCCATGTTCAGGGAGGCGTACGTTGCAACTTCTTTCCATGGATCAGTCCGCAGGCTCGGAACTCGCTGCGGCTTTCGAACTGCTGGCGATGGCGGCCGGCGAACCGCGCCTGATCTTGCTCGTGACGCTACTCGCGTTCGCTGCGTGGTCCGATGTCCGCAGCTACCGGATCCCGAACTGGCTCAGTCTGGGCGGGACCGCAACGGCCTTGCTGTTCGCCTTTCTCCTGCCCGCCACGTTCGGGATCACACTCCAACAAGGGCTCTTTGGCATGGTCGCTGCGCTTCTGGTCATGCTGCCGCTTTATGCCCTTCGGGCAATGGGTGCCGGTGACGCGAAGCTGATGGCCATGGTCGGCACTTTCCTTGGCCCCCTCGAGACGCTATACGCGTTGTTGCTTACCTTTGCGCTCGCCGGTCTCTACGCTCTACTGTATGCCGCTGCGCGCCGCTCGCTCTCCCGAATGTTCGTCAATGTGCGCGACCTCGCACAAACCATGCTCCTCGATGCCGCCTTCGGCAAGCTCCGACCGGCGCCGGTCGCGCTAGGCCAATCTGTCGGGAGGCTGCCTTATGCCGTCTGCATAGGGGTCGCGACCATTGCCAGCCTGATCGCGCGCCAGCTCGGCTTCCTGTAACAACGATCACTCAAGGGTAGACATGAAGAACCTGAAGGCCTTCGGCTTGCTCCTGCTCGCGGCACTGTTCGGACTGGCGGCCGCGGTATACACCGCGGGGTGGGTATCGAAGCAGGCCGGGATCGCTTCCAATCGCATCGTCGTGGCGGCAGTCGACATCCAGCTCGGCAGCAAGATCAGTCCCCAGATGCTGGTCACTGCGGACTGGCCTAGCGGCTCGATTCCGGCAGGCGCTTTTACCGACTTGAATGCACTGCAGGAGCGCGTGCTCAAGGTCAGTGTGCTGCGCGGGGAACCGATCCTGGAGGGCAAGCTCGCGCCGGTCGGCACGCGCGGCGGCCTTTCCGCCGTCATTGCCGAAGGCAAGCGCGCGATGACCGTGCGGGTCAACGACGTGGTCGGGGTGGCGGGTTTCGCGTTGCCTGGCAATTATGTGGACGTGATGGTCAATACCGAGCGCGATGTCGGCGACGGCAGCAGGACCAGCCGGCAGATCAGCAAGACTGTCCTGGAGAACGTGCTCGTGCTCGCGGTG
>DATLGF010000343.1:0-4784 GCA_035540575.1 Noviherbaspirillum sp. | reverse complement strand
GGCGCGGCCGATGCCGGCGTGCTGCTGGGAACGACCGGGGGCGGGCTGCATGTTTCGGTCCCTGTCCATCACAAGCTGAGCGTGCGGACCTCGGTCAACGCCCTTCCCGACCTGCGCGAGGAGCGCAGCGCCGGCACGCTGGCCTATACATCCCGCAGGAACATCCGCACCGCCGAACTCCTCCTCGATTGGCATCCGTGGGGCAACATGTTCCGCGTCTCGACCGGTCTCGTCATCAATGGCAATCACGTCGCCGCGGTGGCGCGGCCGGATCCCGATCTCAGCTACCGCATCGGCGGGCGCGAGTACGATGTACTCGAGGTTGGCGAGGTACGAGGGCGCGTCGACTTCAACCGCCTGGCTCCCTTCATCGGGGTCGGCCTGACGACCCCGCCGTCGCAGTATGGCGGCTGGAGCGTCGCCGTCGACATCGGCGTGTTCTATCAGGGGCATGCGCGAAGCGCAAGGCTATGGGCACCGGATTGTCGCGTCGAAGTCCCCGGGCTGTGCGAGCAGTTGAACGTCGACCTGCTCGATGAAGTGCCGCGCCTGCGCGGAGAACTGCCGGACCTGCGCTTCTTCCCCGTCATACGCGCCGGCCTGTTCTACCGGTTCTAGTCGAGCTGGAACCGGCGATGACACTCAATGCCGGTGCATCCCCGTCATGCCGCGCCCGGTCTGTTGCTGGAGTTCATCGATCCGCTGCGATGCCTCGGCCTTGCTCAGGTTTTCGTCCATCGGCACGCCCGCTTCCTCCGACAGCGTCTTCAGATACGACTTCTGTGCACCCGTCATCGGCTCGTCCCCGGTCGTCCAGTCCTTCGGGTCCTTCACCATGTTGCTGTGTTCAGCCTGCTCCTGCGTATGCTTGTCCATCTCTCGCCTCACTGTATATACATACAGACCAATGACAGCGGAGCAAGCGAGGATGTTCCCTATTTTTTCGGCACGAACGCCGACCTGGCGAAGGGCACGCACATCGTCGTATTGCGGAGGATCTGAACGTGGCGCGGCAGCAAGACGCTCGATCGAAGACGGCGCAAGCGTAAGCAAGGGACGCGCGGCTGCAAGCGACATGTTGTCCAAAGCCGCGGGAATACCCTAGCGACGCCGCTCCTGCTCGAGCTGTCTCCTCTGCTCGTGAGCATGCATCTGCATCTCCATTCTCTGTTCCCGAATCCGCTGCTGGACGTGCTGCTGCGTTTCCTGCTGCCGCATGCGCGCCTCCATTTCCATCCGCTGCCGCACCTCTTCGTGGCGCGCCTGCATTTCCTGGTATTGAGTCTGGCTCTGCAGCAACTGCAGCTGAGTGCGCGGATCGTCGATCTGCTGTTGCTGAGACGATGACGCCGAGCCGACGTCGTCCGCAACGGTAATGCCAGGTGCGACGAGCATGGCGGCGAACATCGCACCGCCCCACCAGCGGCGACGACGACTCAGGGGGAAATTCGCCATGGATGCTCCGATCGATGCGGCTTTGCTGATCCATAAGACGCCACGGTGCTTCGATGGTGCCGCCATACGCATGAGAATTTGTGCAGGTGCGAGGGTCGGCGCGGAGAGTTGTGGCATTACCCAGGACCGGTGGCGGGGCAGGCACCACGAGAGAGGCCAGGGATTGGTGCCCGAGGCCGGGATCGAACCGGCAAGCGCTGATTAGGCGCGGCGGATTTTAAGTCCGCTGTGTCTACCAATTTCACCACTCGGGCTCGCGTGATCAGCGAACAAAAAAAAAGCGCACGCGGCGCTTTTTTGAAACTGGAGGCGGGGGTCGGAATTGAACCGGCGTAGACGGCTTTGCAGGCCGCTGCATAACCACTTTGCTACCCCGCCGAGGGAAGGTATTTTAACCACAAACCCGGAACCGCGATCTGCAGCGATACCGGAAGACTGGAGCGGGAAAAGAGTCTCGAACTCTCGACCTCAACCTTGGCAAGGTTGCGCTCTACCAACTGAGCTATTCCCGCATTGACCTGCTGATGCAAAGCTGTCCGGAGAGGAGCTAACACCAAACAAAAAAGGAAGCTCGCTGCGCTTCCTTTTTCAAGAAACCTGGAGCGGGAGAAGAGTCTCGAACTCTCGACCTCAACCTTGGCAAGGTTGCGCTCTACCAACTGAGCTACTCCCGCGTTCACAACAGTCAGGCATTATAAAGCCCCACATGAAATTGTCAAGCGTCATGTCAGGCACAACTGCCGTCAATGCGCGCGTGCCGCCTTCTCCTTGATCAGCGGCCAGGCCTTGCGCAGGTAATAGAACATCGACCATACCGTCAGCACGGCAGCGATGACCAGCAGCCAGGCACCGAGATGACGCAGGTCGATGCCGGCAACGATGCCGCTGTAGAGCAGCATCGGGATCGCAATCATCTGCGCGGCGGTCTTGATCTTGCCGAGCGAACTGACGGCGACCGACTTCGACGCGCCGATCTGCGCCATCCATTCCCGCAGCGCCGAGATCGCGATCTCGCGGCCGATGATGATGAATGCGACAACCGCGTTGACTGCCTGGAGCTCGACGAGAACCAGCAAGGCGCCGGCAACCATCAGCTTGTCGGCGACCGGGTCGAGAAATGCGCCGAATGCCGACGTCTCGTTCCAGCGTCGCGCGAGATAACCGTCGAGCCAGTCGGTCACGGCGGCGACGATAAAAATCAAGGCGGATGCGAGACCCTGCATTTCGCGCGAAAGGAAAGTCTCTGGCAGATAGAACACGCCGGCCACGAGCGGTATCAATGCCACGCGCAGCCAGGTCAGGAGGATCGGAATGTTGAAGGGCATAATGGCCGCCAAAAGGTTGTGCGGATTATCCGTGGAACTTGGCAGCTCTGCAAACATCCGGCGGATTCACCGATGTTTGCCGCACCACAGCTTGTCCGGCCTAGTGCAGCTGCCGGTAGATCTGCTCGGCGAGCTGGCGCGAAATGCCTTCAACGGAAGCGAGTTCCTCGATGCTGGCATCCATCACGCCGCGCACTCCCCCGAAGCGCGCCAGCAGACGCTGGCGCCGCTTTGATCCAATCCCTTCGATCTCTTCCAGCCGCGAGGCCTGACGCGCCTTCGCGCGCTTGGCCCGCATCCCTGTGATCGCGAAGCGATGCGCCTCGTCGCGTATCTGCGCGATCAGCATCAGCGCCGCAGACTCCTTGCCCAGCTCAAGCGGAACACGGCCGTCAGCGAAGATCAGCGTCTCCAGTCCGACACGCCGCCCCTCCCCTTTGGCGACACCGACGATGATGCCGGTATCGAGACCGAACTCGGAAAACACCTGGCGCGCGATCTCGACCTGCCCCTTGCCGCCGTCGACCAGCACGATGTCCGGCAGCACGCCTTCGCCGCCTGCCACCTTCTCGTATCGGCGGCTCAGCACCTGGCGCATCGCCGCGTAGTCGTCGCCCGGAGCGACACCGGTGATGTTGAAGCGGCGGTACTCGCCGTTCTGCATCGCGTGATGATGAAAGACGACGCAGGAAGCCTGCGTCGCCTCGCCCTGCGTGTGGCTGACGTCGAAGCACTCGATGCGCAACGCGTCCAGATCGTCCGTCTCCAAACCGAGCACCTCCGCCAGCGCGCGCGTACGCGCCTGTTGCGATCCCTGCTCCGACAGCAGCCGCGCGAGCGCGATCTCGGCGCCCTTCTGCGCCATCTCCAGCCACTGCCTGCGCTGGCCCTGCGGCTGGAACACGAGATTGATGCGATGGCCGCACTGCTCCATCAGGGCCGTCATCAATTCTGGCTCGTCCATCTCGAGATTCAGGATCAGCGTCGACGGGATGAACTTGTCGATGTAGTGCTGCGCCAGAAACGCCTTGAGCACTTCCAGCTCGACACTGTCCTCGGCCGCAGCGACGGCATCCTCGACATGCGTAGGAAAGTATGCGCGGTCGCCAAGATGCCTGCCCCCGCGCACCATCGCCAGATTGACGCAGGCCCGCCCGCCCTGCACGATCGCGGCGATGATGTCGATGTCCGCGTCGCCGACCGTCTCCATGCTCTGCTGGTGCAACACTCTCGACAGCGCGCTGATCTGGTTGCGCACCGCCGCCGCCTGCTCGAACTTCAGTTCCGCCGCATAGGCGTGCATCTTCTGCTCCAGGCTCTCCATCACTTCGCCCTGTCGGCCGCGCAGGAACTTCGCCGCGTTCTCCACGTCGAGCGCGTAGTCTTCGCGGCTGATTGCGTTCACGCACGGCGCCGAGCAGCGCTGGATCTGGTGCAGCAGGCAGGGACGCGTGCGGTTCGCGAACACCGTGTCCTCGCAGGTGCGCAGTTGGAACACCTTCTGCAGGATCTGGATCGACTCCTTCACCGCCCAAGCGCTCGGAAACGGCCCGAAATACTGGTGGCGCTTGTCCACGCCGCCCCGGTAGTAGGCCATGCGCGGCACGTCTTGATTGGTGATTTTCAGGTACGGATATGACTTGTCGTCGCGGAACAGGATGTTGTAGCGCGGCTGCAGCGTCTTGATCAGATTGTTCTCGAGCAGCAGCGCCTCCGCCTCGCTGCGCGTGACAGTCGTCTCGAGCCGCGCGATGCGCGCCACCATCATTGCCGTGCGCGGGCTGGCGAGGCTCTTCTGAAAATAGCTGGAGACGCGCTTCTTCAGGTCGCGCGCCTTGCCCACGTACAGCAATCTGTCGTCGGTGTCGAAATAGCGGTAGACGCCGGGAAGATTCGGCAGCCGCGCCACCGTGTCCAGCAAGGCCGCGCGCGGCTCCGGAAGCACCTGGTCGGACATTGCGGCTTACGCCTCCATCAGGGCCTGCACGGTCTTCTTCGCCGCTC
>DATLGF010000342.1:0-19241 GCA_035540575.1 Noviherbaspirillum sp. | reverse complement strand
CCGCGGGCGGTCGTGGTCTCCAGTTACCAGGACCCGCGGCCGGCACAGTGGCTGGCGCAGCAGCTTGGCGGGGGCGTCCCCGTGCTGCAACTGCCGGCGACGGTGGAGGAGGAGGGCGGTGCGTCCGAACTGGCCGGTCTGTTCGATCACCTGATCGATCGCCTGCTCGCGCAGACACGCTGATGGACAGTCTGCTGCTCGAATACGGCTGGCTCGGGATGCCGTTGCTGGCCATGCTGGCAGCGGCGATTGCACTCGTGCCGCTGGGCCAGCAAGTACTTGCACGCGGCGTGGTCTTCATCGACCTGGCGGTAGCCCAGGTCGCCGCCTGCGGTGCGCTGGCTGTTGCGGTCTGGATCGACCATCCGTCCGCCTGGCAGGCCAGTATTGGAGCCGGGGCCGCCGCCTTGTCCGGCGCGGGGCTGGTATGGTGGCTCGCGCGCAGCTGGCCGGCCCAGCGCGAAGCGCTGATCGGCCTCGTCTATGTGGCTGGGGCAAGTGTCGCGATGGTGGCCGCCGCCTGGGATCCGCATGGCAGGGAGCGCCTGACAGCGCTCTTGGCGGCGGATGTGCTGTGGGCGGCACCAGCGCCCACGCTCTGGCTCGGCACGCTCGCTGTGGCGGTAGCGGCGCTCGCGTTGGCAAGGCGGGCCGCACTGGCAGCCGACGGCCTGTTCTACCCGCTGTTCGCGCTCACGTTGAGCGCGGCGGTCCCGGTGCTCGGCCTGTACCTGGTGTTCGCCTTCCTGATTGCGCCGGCGCTGTGGACGCGCCGCAATGTACGGCTCGGGACAGCATGCGCGCTCGGCTTTGTTGCAGCCGTCGGCGGCCTTGCCCTGTCGTGGTTGCTCGACTGGCCAAGCGGCGCCTGTGTTGCGACCGCCCTCAGCCTTGCAGGCCTGGCATCGGCCGTGCGGCCGCCGGGAGCGGGGACGGCCCCATGCTAGAATGGCCCACGCACCGCGTCTGTCTCCATTGCATCAGCAGCACCTTCGATGGCCAAGCCAGCCAAACCTTCCACTCCCCGGTCCGCTCCACCCGATGCCGCCGTGCGCCAGCGCATCGAGGAGGCGCGCGCGCACTGCGCTTCACGTGGCGCGCAACTGACCGAGACGCGGGCGCTGGTGCTGGAGTTGCTGCTCCGTCATGACGGTGCGGCCAAGGCCTATGATCTGCTCGCGGCAATGCAGGCAAAATCGGCTGGGGTGGCGCCGATGACCGTCTACCGTGCGCTCGATTTCCTCGTCGAGCAGGACCTGGTACACAAGGTCGAATCCAACAGCTCCTTCGTCGTCTGCCAGCACGAGCATCACCCGCATCACGATCCGGTGTTTATGGTCTGCCAGCGCTGTGGCTCGGCGACCGAATGCGAAGACCCGCAGATGAGCAAGTTCCTGTCCCGCGCGCTGGGTGCGTCGGGCTTTCACGCGCATGGCGTGGAGATCAAGGGCGAGTGCGGCAGCTGTTCCGACCGGCAGGCAGGGCGCTAGCTGGCACAAGCCGATCGGTCGCTTGCCGCGGCCGTTCTTGCAACAAAAAAGGCCGCATCGCTGCGGCCTTTTCTCTTCCCGGAAATCAAATCACTTCTTCGATTCCGCTCCGTTGCCGTTCTTCTCGCCGGCATGCGGATCGTTGATCGTCGGCTCTTTCTTGCTTTCGATCGTCGCCGTCTTCGACAGCTGCACCGGCAGACCCTTCAGGTGGTTCAGCGCCTGCGCGAGCTGGAAGTCCTCGGTGCTGCCGAATTCCAGCGGCTTGCGGCGCTTCTCCAGCGCGGCGATGCGCTGCTGCTCTTCGAGTTCATCGATGCGCGCCTTGATCTGTTCCTTGTCGCGGTCATTCGACAGGTGCTTCTGCAGATCCGACTCGCGCAGGCGCAGGCCGTTCAGCCCGTCGCCCTCGGGCGTTTCATCGACCAGCAGGTCGGGCACGATGCCCTTGGCCTGGATCGCGCGGCCCTTCGGCGTGTAGTAGCGCGCCGTGGTCAGCTTCACCGCGGTGTCGGGAGACAGCTGGCGGATCGTCTGCACCGAGCCCTTGCCGAAGGTCTGCGTGCCCATGATGGTCGCGCGCTTGTAATCCTGCAGCGCGCCGGCGACGATCTCGGAGGCCGAGGCGGAGCCGGTATTGACCAGCACGACCATCGGGATGTCCTTGTAGATCGCCGGCAGCTTCGCCAGCGGGTCGCCGACCGACAGGCGCGACGAGGTGTAGAACTCGCGCCGCGCGTAGAACGTCTGCTTGGAATCGGCAAGCTGGCCGTTGGTGGAGACGATCGGCACATCCTTCGGCAGGAAGGCTGCCGACACGCCGATCGCGCCCGGCAGAACGCCGCCCGGATCGTTGCGCAGGTCGAGCACCAGGCCCTTCAGGTTCGGTTCCTTGGCGTGGATGTCGATCAGCTTCTTGACCATGTCGTCCACGGTCGGCTCCTGGAACTGCGCGATGCGCACCCAGGCGTAACCCGGCTCGACGACCTTCGACTTCACGCTTTGCACGCGGATTTCCTGGCGCACGATGGTGACGATGATCGGGCGGTCCTCTTCCTTGCGGGCGATGGTCAGCGTGATCTTGGTGTTCGGCTCGCCGCGCATGCGCCGCACCGCTTCGTCCAGCGTCATGCCCTTGACCGGGGTGGAGTCCAGCCGGGTGATCAGGTCGCCGGCCTTCAGCCCGGCCTTGAACGCGGGCGAGTCCTCGATCGGCGAGATGACCTTCACGTAGCCGTCTTCCATGCCGACCTCGATGCCCAGGCCGACGAACTTGCCCTGGGTGCCTTCACGCAGTTCCTTGAAGGCCTTCTTGTCGAGATAGGACGAGTGCGGGTCCAGCGAGGCGACCATGCCCGAGATGGCTTCGGTGAGGAGCTTCCTGTCCTCGACCGGCTCGACGTAGTCGGTCTTGATCAGGCCGAACACGTCAGCCAGCTGGCGCAGCTCTTCGAGCGGCAGGGGTGAGAGGTTCTTCTGCGCGCTGGCCTCGAATTGCATCGAGCCGGCGACGCCGGCGATGATGCCCAGACCGATAAGGCCGAAGTTCTTGAGTTTGCTGCCCATTTGTCACCTGATGGTTTGCCCGTCCACGCCGCATTCGGCACCGGCACGACTACTTGAGCGTGCCGGGCGCAATCCAGCCGAGGGGGTCAAAGGTGCGGCCTTGATGCCGCATTTCAAAGTATAAACCCGAATGTTCGCTGCCGCCGCTGCTGCCGGCGGTGGCGATGACGTCACCGGTGTTGACGGTGTCGCCGACCTGCTTCAATACGGCCTGGTTGTTTCCGTAGATGGTCATGTACTGGCCGCCGTGATCGATGATGATCAGGTTGCCAAAGCCACGCAACCATTCCGCGAAGACCACCTGTCCCGCCGCCACTGCCTTGACTTCCTCGCCTTCGGCAGTGCGGATGAACAGCCCGCGCCAGCTCGGTCCATCGGTTCTCGTGCTGCCGTAACGTGCTGTCAATTCGCCGCGCACCGGCAGCCTCAACTGCCCCCGCAACGAACCGAATGCCCGACCCGGCACCGCGGCTTGGACGCGGGCGTCCGGCGTGAGTTCATTCCTGCCCAGAACTTTTGCCGGCGCGTTATCGATTGCATCAGGTTTGCGGGACGCGGTATTGAGCGAACTCGCCTTTGCGGCTTCCGCCTGCCGCGCGGCCTCGGCCTGGCGCGCGCGCGCGAGCTGTTCCTGGCGGCGCTGCTCTTCCTGCTTGCGGCGCGCGGCTTCCTCGGCCTTGCGCTGTTCCTCGATCAGCCTGGCAAGGCGGTCGACCAGCGCGGACAGGCGCTGCTGGTCGCGTTCGATGTTGCCGGCCTCCTTGCGCTGGGCGGCGAGCCTGCTCGACAGCTCGGCCAGCAGCGCAGCGCGGCGCGCCTTTTCCTGTTCGAGCCTGGCCCTGCTGGCCTGCTGCTCCTGTGCGATTTCGTCAAGGTCGTCGCGCGCGCTCTGCGCCTGCGCGCGGTTGGCTTCGATCGCCTGCAGATCCTGCTGCAGCGAGGCGAGCAGCCGCGCCTGGGCCTGAGACACATAGCCCATGTACTGCAGGTCGCGATTGATGCGGTTCGGGTTGTCTCCGGACAGCAGCAGCTTGAAGCGGTCGTCGCTGCCGCCCATGTACTGCTCGCGAAGCACGGTCGACAGGCGCGCGCGCTGCTCGGCCACCGCCTGGTTCAGGCGCTTTTCGTCGCGCGCGAGGGCGGCCAGCCGCGCCTCGACGTCGCGCCGCTCCTGTGCCAGTTCGCGCAGCGCGCGGTTCGCCTGCGAGATTGCCGCTTCCGAGTCGGCCAGTGCGTCGGCGGCATGGGTGCGCGCGGTCTCGGTCTGGCCGATCTCGCGCTTCAGTGCCGCGAGCTTCTGGCGCAGCTCGGCGCGCTCGGCCTCGGCCGCCTGGCGCTGCTTGCTGCGCTCGGTGACCTTGTTCGCATGGGCGGACAGGCAGAACAGCAGGCCGGCAAGGCCGACCGCGGCAAGCGCGGTCCCGCGCCGGCCGGCTCCGGAGAGAATCCGCATCAACGCTTACTTTGCCTTGCCCTGGCTGGCGACCGCGGCCATCGCGGCGGCGATGGCTTCCTGGTCGCCCAGGTAGTAGCTCTTGATCGGCTTGAGATTGGCGTCCAGTTCGTATACCAGCGGCTGGCCGTTCGGAATGTTCAGGCCGACGATATCGGCGTCGTTGATGCCGTCGAGGTCCTTGATCAGTGCGCGCAGGCTGTTGCCGTGGGCGGAGATCAGGATCTGCCGACCCGCGCGGATCGCCGGGGCGATCGAGTCGTGCCAGGCCGGCATCACGCGCGCCACCGTGTCCTTCAGGCACTCGGTGAGCGGAATCTGCTCGCGCGACAGGCCGGCGTAACGCGGGTCATTGTAGGAGGTGCGTTCGTCGTCCGGGTCTAGCGGCATCGGCGGCACGTCGTAGCTGCGGCGCCAGACCAGGACCTGCTCGTCGCCGTATTTCGCTGCGGTCTCGGCCTTGTTCAGCCCCTGCAGCGCGCCGTAGTGGCGTTCGTTCAGGCGCCAGTCGTGCACCACCGGCAACCACATCAGGTCCATTTCGTCGAGCGTGAGCCAGAGCGTGCGGATCGCGCGCTTCAATACCGAGGTGTAGCACAGGTCGAACGTGAAACCGGCTTCCTTCAGGACACGGCCGGCCTGGCGCGCTTCGGCCATGCCTTTCTCGGTGAGGTCGACGTCGGTCCAGCCGGTGAAGCGGTTTTCTAGATTCCAGGTGGACTCGCCGTGGCGCATCAATACGATCTTGTACATGTTGTGAGGGGGAGTGAGTTGGAAGAGGGAGTGCGGACCGCAAAAGGGGTCGCTTGCCGGCATCTATTTTATAATGGCGCGTTTCTTCCAACCATTTGAATGCTGTGGATTTCTTGCTCGATAACATATGGCTGATCCTGGTCGCCGTCATTTCCGGCGGCCTGCTGCTGTGGCCAAGTCTGAAGGGACGGGGCGTCAATGTCTCGGTGCTGCGCGCGACGCAGCTGATCAACCAGTCCAACGCGGTCGTCATCGACGTGCGCGAACCTTCCGCGTATGCGGCCGGCCACCTGCGTGATGCAAAGAACATCCCGCTAAAGGAAATGTCGAACCGGCTCGGGGATTTGTCCAAACACAAGAGCAAGCCGGTGATCGCCGTGTGCCAGTCGGGCGCCCAGTCGGCCAAGGCTGCAGCAATCCTGCGCAAGGCGGGGTTCGAGCAGGCCTATAGCCTCGAAGGCGGCCTGAATGCATGGCAAGCCGCCGGCCTGCCTGTCTCAAAATAACGGAGCACCTATGACCGCACGCGTCTTGATGTACAGCACGGCCGTCTGTCCCTATTGCGTCATGGCCGAGCGGCTGCTGACGTCCAAGGGCGTCAAGGAGATCGAGAAGATCCGCATCGACCTCGATCCGCAGCAGCGCGCCGTCATGATGCAGAAGACCGGCCGGCGCACGGTACCGCAGATCTACATCGGCGAAACCCATGTCGGCGGCTTCGACGACCTGTCCGCGCTGGACCGCGCGGGCAAACTCGATCCGCTGCTCAACGGCGGCTGAGCGCAGCGGACGGCTTCGGTTCGTCGCGCAGTTCTTCCGGGATGGCCGCGGCCATCCCTTCTCATCCCTCCTCCTACGTATCCACAGAAAGAACATCATGGCCGAACAGAATCAGCAGCCCGTATTCCAGATCCAGCGCATCTACCTGAAGGACATGTCGCTGGAACAGCCGAACTCGCCGGCAATCTTCCTCGAGCAGGAAGCGCCGAACATTGAAGTCGCGGTCGATGTCGGTGTCGAGGCCCTGGCTGAAACGATCTTCGAATCGACGGTCACGATCACGCTGACTGCGAAGATCAAGGACAAGGTCGCCTTCCTCGTCGAAGGCAAGCAGGCGGGGATCTTCGAGGCGGCCAACATTCCGCCGGAGCAGCTCGATCCGCTGCTGGGCATCGGCTGCCCGAACATCATCTACCCGTACCTGCGCGCGAACATTGCCGACGTGATCACCCGGGCCGGCTTTCCGCCGGTTCACCTTGCGGAAATCAACTTCGAAGCGTTCTATCAGCAGCGTCTGCAGGCACTGGCGCAACAGCAGCAGGAGCAGGGCCAGGGCGCGGGCATCGTGATGCCCGACGGCACGGCGGCTCGTCCGCAGTGAGCGCGCGAGGCGTCTTCCCGGCAGCGCGCATGAGACTGTCACGGCTTGCGCTGATCGCCGCCGCGCTCGTCGCGGCGGCCGGGAGCGCGCACGCGCTGGAATACCGTTCGGTTGGTTCGTCGCCGGCGATCCTGTACGACGCGCCGTCGGCCAAGGGGCGGCGGGTGTTCGTAGCACCACGCGGCATGCCGGTCGAAGTCGTGCTGACCTATGGCGAATGGACCAAGGTGCGCGACGCCGCCGGCGATCTCGCATGGGTCGAGACGCGCGCACTGGCCGCTCGCCGCACGGTCGTGGTGAATGCCGCCGCGGCACGCGTGCACCAGGCGCCCGACGAGGCATCTCCGGTCGTGTTCAGCGCGAGCCAGGGCGTGCTGATGGACATGCTGGAGCCGGTCAACGCCGGCTGGGTGCGCGTACGGCACGCCGATGGCCAGGGCGGTTTCGTGCGCGCGGGCGAAGTCTGGGGCGAATAGCGCGATGTCCGTTCTTGCCGCCGGCACCAACCGGTCCCGGAACATTTCCATCCTCGGCGCCGGTGCGTGGGGTACTGCGCTGGGCATCGTGCTCGCGCGGCGTCACCAAGTCATCCTGTGGGGGCGCGACGCTGCGGCGATGCGCGAGGCCGCCGCGCAGCACGAGAACAGCGCCTATCTTCCCGGTTTTGCGTTGCCATCGGCATTGAGGCCGACCGCCGATTTCGATGCGGCCGTCGCCCATGCGGCAACCGGCGACGGTCTGCTGATCGTCGCCAGTTCGGTGGCCGGCCTGCGTCCGCTCGCCGAGCGGCTGAAAAGCCATCCGATCCAGAACCTGGTCTGGCTGTGCAAGGGCTTTGAGGAGCATACGCAACTGCTTCCGCACCAGGTCGTTGCCCAGGTGCTGGGCGACGCGCTGCCCTGCGGCGCGCTCTCAGGACCTTCGTTCGCGCAGGAGGTGGCGCAGGGCCTGCCGTGCGCGCTGACGGTCGCGTCTTCCTCGGCGGCGCTGCGCACAATCGTGGTCGAAACGGTGCATGGCGGCAATCTGCGCGTCTACAGCAGCGATGATTTGGTCGGCGTGGAAGTCGGCGGAGCGGTGAAGAACATCCTGGCCATTGCGACCGGCGTGGTCGACGGCCTCGGTCTGGGGCTCAATGCCCGCGCCGCGCTGATCACCCGCGGACTTGCCGAAATCACCCGCCTCGGTGTCGCGCTTGGCGGACGCAGCGAAACCTTCATGGGGCTCACCGGCGTTGGCGACTTGATCCTCACCTGCACCGGAGACCTGTCGCGCAACCGGCGTGTCGGCCTCGGATTGGCGCGGGGATTGAAGCTGGACGCGGTGGTGGCCGAACTTGGCCACGTGGCCGAAGGCGTGCGCTGCGCGCAGGCGGTATGTGCTCTGGCCGCCGCGCATCAGGTGGACATGCCAATCACGAATGCGGTTGCCGCCGTGCTGTTCGAGGGCGACTCGCCGGCCGCGATGGTGCAGCGGCTGCTGGCCCGCGACCCGCGCGAAGAAACGACCTGAGCGCCTTCAACCACCTTCGCGGCAACGCGCGAGCGTCATCAGCAGCGAAGCGTCGGCCAGCGCCCGGATCGAATAGGGCGCCTCGGCGGCGACGAACACCATCTCGCCCGCCTGCAGGGTGCGCACGTCGGCATTGACGCGCAATTCGACCTTGCCCTCTATGCAGTGCAAAGTGAAGTCGCCGGCGACATGGTGCTCGGGAATTTCCTTGCCTGTCGTCAACACCAGCCGCATCGCTTCGAGCTGATCGGTCTTGAACAGTGCGGTCGATACCGCATCGGCAAGCTTTGGACCGAGCGGCCGGACATCGATGATGTCGCCCGATGCGGCATGGGGAAGGGACATGCTGTTCTCCTTATTGCAAGCGTCATCTTCAAGAGTGTTGGTCCGGCATGTTTGTTCCACCATGAGGCCGCGCAGATCTTTGCCCAACGACACGATATGCGTTACCGCAAGGCCGTTTTTTTTCGCTGAGGGATCATTCCACGGGGCACTTTTGGGCCACCGCCCAGTCACACAGGAAACCTTGCGAGAGGGAGGGCGAGCAGCGCTCGCCACGGCCGGCTTCGGCTTATACTCCCCCCTTCTGTCGTCCCTTAGCCAGAGAGTAGTTATATGCAAACAGCTTTTTCCCCCATTCGACGTCCGCTTTCGCGCACCCTGCAGCGCGGCTTCACCCTGATCGAAATCATGGTGGTCGTGGTGATCATCGGCGTGCTGGCGGCGGTCGTCATGCCCAAGGTGATGGGACGTGCGGACGACGCACGCATCACGGCCGCGCGCCAGGACATCGCCACCCTGAGCTCGGCGCTGAAGCTCTACAAGCTCGACAACCATCGCTACCCGACCACCGAACAGGGTTTGCAGGCGCTGGTCCAGCGTCCGACCACCGGCCCGGCGGCCAATGGCTGGAAGAGCGGCGGGTATATCGACAAGCTCCCGCGCGACCCCTGGGGCAATTCTTACCAATACCTGTCGCCGGGCGTGCGCGGCGAGTTCGACGTGTTCTCCTACGGGGCGGACGGCCAGCCTGGTGGCAACGGCAATGACGCCGACATCGGTTCGTGGGATCTGTAACGCCTTCCTGTTCCGTTCCTGAATGGCGCGCACGGGCGCCGCACCCGGCGCGCGAGCAGGGCTTCACCCTGCTCGAAATCCTGGTCGTGATGGTGATCGCCGGACTCTTGCTCGGTGTGGTCGCCTTCAATGCAATGCCCGGCGAGCGCCAAGCGCTGCAGACCGAGGCCCAGCGCATCGCACTGCTTCTGCAACTGGCGCGAGATGAGGCAATCGTGCGCAACCGTGCGATCGCGTTCGAGGCCGATTCGGCTCGCTACCGTTTTCTTGAACGCGAGGGCAATGCCTGGATTGCGGTTCCGCAGGACGATCTGCTGCGCGAACGACCGTTTGCGCTCGCTCCCGTCACGCTCACCACCTCGCCCGCCGCGGTCAACGCCGCTGGTGCGAGCGAAGTCCAGGTGCGTCTTGTGTTCGGGCGCGAACCGGTCGACCGGCCGTTCGTGCTGATGCTTTCGCGCGGCGATACAAGCGTCGCGATCCGTGCCGACGGGATCGGCAATTTCACGGTTGAATGACATGCCGCGCCGCTCCTCTCTCCGACGCTCACGCGGTTTCACCCTGCTCGAAGTGCTGGTGGCGATGGTGGTCGTCGGCACCGCGCTCGGAGCCTCGCTGCGCGCGGTCGGCAGCCTGATGCAAAACGGCAGCGCGCTGCGCGCGTCGATGATGGCTACCTGGTCGGCGGAGAACCGCTTGACCCAGCTGCGCCTGTCGCGCGAGTTCCCGCCGCTGGGCCGGCGCAGCTTCCCTTGTCCGCAGGCCGAACTGCAGCTGGTGTGCCAGGAAGAGGTGGTGGCCACCCCCAATCCATTTTTCCGGCGCGTCGAGGTGAGCGTTTCCAGTGCAGAGGATCCGGAGCGCCGCATCATCCGGCTCACGCAGATCGTGCCGAGGCGCCAATGAACATCCGGCTTCGCCGCGCGCGCGGCTTTACGCTGATCGAACTGCTGGTCGCCATCTCGGTGTTGGCAATCGTCGCCGTGATGGGCTGGCGCGGGCTGGACACGATCATCCGTGCGCGCGAAGGGCTCAACCGAGACCTGGAACAGACGCGCGGGCTGCAGCTGACATTCGCGCAGATGCAGAACGATTGCGACAAGATCGCGCTGCCGCAGGCGATCGGCAACCGGCCGGTCGTCGACGCCGGCAATGGCCGCCTGACCCTGGTGCGCATGGTCTACGCGGAAAACCAGCCTTCCCGCGTGCAGGTGGTGTCATACCGCCTGCAGGACGGCGTACTGTCGCGGCGCGAGTCGCTGCCCACGCGCGATGTGAACCTGCTCGCGGCCGCCTGGACCGCCGCGCTCGGCGATGCCGATCCGACGCCGCCGGTGGTTCTGCACCGCTCGGTGCAGAACATGAATCTGCGGCTGTGGTACCAGAACGTGGGCTGGCGGCAAAGCGGTACGCCGGCGCCGGGCAATGCTCCCCTGATCGGGGTGGAAGTGGGCCTGGACCTGGTCGAGCGCCCCGGCACCATGTTCAAGATCTTCATGCTGGGGAATGCATGAGACTGCGCAGCAGACAGAGTCAGAGGGGTGTGGCGATCGTGACGGCTCTGTTGCTGACCACGCTGGCCGTGACTATCGTCGGCAGCCTGTTCTGGCAGCAGCAGGTGCAGGTGCGCTCGATCGAGAATCAGCGCATGCAATTGCAGAAGCAATGGATCCTGCGCGGCGCGCTCGACTGGGCGCAGCTGATCCTGCGTGCGGACGGCGCAATGACGGCGGAGGATCACCTGGGCGAGCCCTGGGCGGTGCCGCTGGCCGAGACGCGCCTGGATGAGTACGTCGACAATCCGCGCGCCAATCCGGAGGCGTCCGACGCGGTGCTCTCCGGCAGCATCGTCGACGCACAGTCGCGCTTCAATCTGAACAACCTGGCGGCCAACGGCACGATCAATCCGCAGGAACTGGCCGCGTTCCGCCGCCTGCTGGTCAATCTGGGACTGAACGCGGGATTGGCGCAGGCTGCGGCCGACTTGGTCGCAGCCGGCCAGCGCGCGCCGGGCGGGCAGGGCGCCGCGGGCGGTCAGCAAGCCGCGGGCGGCGCCCAGATGCGTGTCGAACATGTCGACGACCTGCTTGCCGCGCCCGGCTTCACGCCCGACATCGTCGCGCGGCTGTCCGAATTCGTGGTCGTGCTGCCGGACCTGCGCGCGATCAATGTCAACACTGCCCCGGCGGAAGTGTTGTCTGCGAGAATTGAAAGGCTTTCCATGTCCGATGCCGCGGCTCTCGTTGCCGCGCGCGAGAACGCCTGGTTCCGCTCGACCAACGAGTTTGTCGACCGGTTGCGCCAGATGGGGATGGGAGGCGCAGCAGTGCAGCACATCGACGTGCGCACCGAATACTTCCTGATCAACGGCCATGTGCGCATGAGCCGCGCCGCGATGGACATGCAGGCGCTGATCCGCCGGCCGGGTCGGGCCGAGCCGTCGCTGATCTGGATACGCGAATACTAGGGAGGCAAACCTCTTGAGCACACTTTTCATACGGCTGCCCGCGCACGCGGGAGCCGGGTCCCTGCAGCCGGGCATGCCGCTGTACTGCGCATACGCGATCGCGTCCGATGCGGACCGCATCGAGCGCGAGGGCATTGCCGCACTGTCCGAGCTCGGCGACGCCGTCAAGCGCGTGCGCCAGGTCGTGCTGCTGCTGGCCGCCTCCGACGTGACGCTGCTGCGCATCAAAATGCCGCCGCTGACCGGCGCACGCCTGAAGGCGGCGCTGCCGAACCTGGTCGAAGACCACCTGATGAGCGATCCGGCAGAGTGCGTGGTCGTCGCCGGGGAGCTGAAGGATGGCCTGCGCACGGTCGGCGTGGTCCAGCGCAGCTGGCTGGAGATCCTGTCGCGTACCCTCACCACGCTGGGAGCGCGCAAGCTCAGCGCGGTGCCTGCGCAGTTGTGTCTGCCGATCGCCGGCGAAGCGGCGGCTGCGGCGGTGGCCGAACACGGCATCGACATCGATCTGACGGTGCGCATGGGGGCGCAGGAAGGCATGGGCGTCTCCGTCCTGGCCGATCCGCCCGAATCGGCCCCGTTCGAAGTCATCCAGTCGCTCAACGCGCTGGTGCCGCAAGCGCCGGTTGTCCTCTACGTTCCGCCCGCCAAGCTGCACGACTATCAAGGCTCGCTGCACCTGGTGCCCGCGCTCGAGCAGCGAATCACGCTCGAAGAAGACAACTGGTCGATATGGATTGCCGGCGCCCGGCAGGCCGGCCTGGACTTGATCAGCGGTTTGTCCGGTGCGTCCGGCCCGAAGATCGACTGGCGCCGCCTGCGCTGGCCGGTAGCGCTGGCCGCCGGCCTGGTACTGGTCAACCTGATCGGGTTGAACGTGGACTGGATGCGCATGCAGCGCGAGGCCGAGACGCTGCGTGCGAGCATGCTGCAGAACTACCGCAGCGCCTTTCCGCAAGACACTGTCATTGTCGATCCGCTCGCGCAGGCGCGCCAGAAGGCCGCGGCGGCGCGCAATGCGAGCGGCGAACTGGCAGCCGGCGATTTCCTGGCGCTGAGCGCCGGGCTGGCCGAGGCCTGGCAGGCGATCGGCGGCACCGGCGGCGCGCCGGTGGCTTCGCTCGACTACCGTGAGCGTACGCTGACAGTACGGATGAAACCCGGCTCAGGCGTCGATCCCGAAGCCCTCAACACGGCGCTGGCCTCGCGCAATCTGGACGTATCCGAGCAAGGCGAAGGCGTCCTGCAGATCAGGAGCACACGATGAACAGGTTGCAGGCGATGCGCCAGTCGGCCGTCGCATACTGGAACGAGCGCAATGCGCGCGAACGCACGATGCTTGCCGCGGCGGCCGGCGTGCTGGTCCTCGCTCTCATCTACCTCTTGCTGCTCGATCCGGCCCTCAGCGGGCGCGAGGAGCTTGCCCAGCGGCTGCCTGCCCTGCGCCAGCAGGCGGCCGAGGTGCAGGCGCTGACGCGCGAAGCTGCCGCCGCCGGTTCGCGCACCGCCGCGACGGCGCCGGCGGTCACGCGCGAGACCCTGCAGACCTCGCTGTCGCGCCGCGGCCTGCAGGCGCAGGAAATCAGTGTCAGCGGTGAACTGGTGCGGCTGCGTTTCGAAGGTGCCTCGTTCGCCGCGCAGACCGAATGGCTGGCCGAGATGCACCGCACGGCACGGCTGGCGGTGGTCGAGGCCAAGGTCGAAGCCGGGGGCGAGCCCGACAGCGTGAATGCTGCCTACACATTGCGCCAGGAACGCGGGCAGGCGCAATGAAGTTGATGCAAAGTAAAAGAGGCCGGGCATGCGACGCCTCGTGATATGGTTGCTGGCCGGCGCGTTGAGCATCGCGCTCACGGTCATCGTGTTCTTCCCCGCGGCCTGGCTGGCGCCGGCCGTCGAGGCGCAGACCGGCGGGCGTCTGACACTCGGTGACGCGCAAGGCTCGATCTGGCGCGGCTCGGCTTTCATCGGCGGTGCGCCGAGCGGCAACGATCCGGTCACGCCGCTGCTACCGGGGCGTTTCGAATGGCGGCTGTCGCCGCTGGTGCTGCTTGGCCAGGTCGACGCCGAACTGCGCAATCCGGACTCGCTGTCGCAGCCGGTGTCGATTTCTGGCAGCTGGTGGGACTGGCAGGTCAGCCCCGCGCACGTCATGCTGCCGGCGGAACGCCTGGCAGGACTGGGTGCGCCGCTGAACACGATCCAGCCTTCAGGCACGATGCAGCTGAGCTGGACGCCGCTGCAGATGACCCGCCGGACGAACACCGTGGATCTCCACGGGACCATGACTTTGCAGCTGGAGAACGTTTCGTCGCGCCTGTCGCCGGTGCGGCCGCTTGGTGCCTACCGCATGAAGATGGACTGGCGCGGGCAGCAGGCGCAGCTGGCGTTGACCACAATCAAAGGGCCGATGTTATTGAGTGGCAACGGCACCCTGATCAATGGACGATTGCAATTTTCCGGAAAGGCCGAAGCGGAGGCAGGGCAGGAAGACAGGCTGGCAAATCTGTTGAATTTGCTGGGACAACGCCGTCGAGAAAACGGCAAGGATGTTATCGCGCTAGAGTTCAAATGAAAAAAAATCGATCAGCTGTAGCATTTCCCCGGAGTGTCATCGGTTTTCGCCGCATCGGCGTTGCAGCCGCCTTGCTGTGCGCATTGGGCACTGTCACGCCGCCGGCCCTCACCCAGGAGCCGACCGCCAGCGAAGCAACGCTGAATTTCGTCGGCGCCGATATTGAATCCGTCATCAAGGCGGTCGGGCATTACACCCGCACCACCTTCATCATCGACCCGCGCGTCAAGGGGACGATCACGCTGGTATCGGAACGACCGGTCACGCGCGCCCAGGCCCTTCAGCTGCTGGCATCCACGCTGCGTCTGCAAGGCTTTGCGATGGTGCGCACGGACGGCTTCACCAAGATCGTTCCCGAAGCCGATGCGAAGCTGCAGGCAGCGCCCGTTCAGATACCCGAAGTGCGCGGCGACCAGATCGCCACCCAGATATTTCGCCTGAACCACGAAAGCGCGAACAATCTGGTGCAGATCCTGCGCCCGCTGATCTCGCCGAACAATACGATCAACGTCAATCCCGGCAACAACAGCCTCGTCATCACCGATTACGCCGACAATCTGCGTCGCCTCGGTCGCATCATCGCCACCCTGGATGCGCCGGCGGTCGGCGACCTGGACGTGATTCCGATCCAGCATGCGATCGCCACCGACATCGCGCAGATGGTCAACCGCCTGCTCGACCAGGGCGCGGCGCCGGCCGCCGGCGGCGAGGCCGGGCGCATGACGCTGCTGGCCGATCCCCGCACCAACTCGGTGATCGTGCGGGCGCCTTCGGCCGCGCGCGCCAATCTCGCGCGTTCGCTGGTTGCACGGCTGGACCAGCCGACGGCCCAGCCCGGCAACGTGCACGTGGTCTACCTGAAGAACGCCGACGCGGTGCGCCTGGCGCAGACCCTGCGCGCGGTGGTCGCGGGCGAGACGGGCGCCCAGCCCGGTGCCGCCCAGCAGCAACAACCCCCGCAGCAGCAGCAACAGCCGCAGCAGCAACAGGCGGCGCTGGGCCAGGGGCAACTGCCGCAGCAGACCACGCCGACCGCGTTGCCTGCCGGCGGGCCGGCAGGCTTCATCCAGGCCGACCCGGCCACCAATTCCCTGATCATCACCGCCAGCGAGTCCGTCTACCGTAACCTGCGCGCGGTGATCGACCAGCTCGATGCGCGCCGGGTGCAGGTCTACGTGGAGTCACTGATTGTCGAGCTCACCGCCGACAGGGCCGCCGAGCTGGGCGTGCAATGGGCCGGCCTGTCCGGCACGAACAACAGCGATTACCGGGTCGGTGTGATCAGCGGATTTGGCCAGGCCGGCAACAACCTCGTCAACCAAGTGGTCTCGCGCGCCGCGACCGGCAACCCGCTTCCGCCCGGGAACGGCATCAACCTGGGAATTTTCCGGCAAATCAACGGTCAACTGACCCTGGGTGCGTTGGCCCGGGCGCTGGAGTCCGAAGGCAACGCGAACATTCTCTCGATGCCGAACCTGATTACGCTCGACAACGAAGAGGCCCGGATTGTGGTCGGCCAGAACGTTCCGTTCGTCACCGGCCAGTTCACCACCCAGGCGGGCGGCGCGAACGTCAACCCGTTCCAGACCATCGAGCGCCAGGATGTCGGCCTGTCATTGCGGGTTCGCCCGCAGGTGTCCGAGGGCGGCACCGTACGCATGCAGATCTACCAGGAAACCTCTAACCTGCAGCCGACCACCAACGCGGCCGACATCATCACCAACAAGCGTTCGATTGAAACGAACGTGCTGGTCGATGACGGCGAAATCATCGTGCTGGGCGGCCTGATCGAAGACCGCGTGACCGACAACGTCGAGAAGGTGCCCGGTCTGGGCGACGTGCCGGTGCTGGGCAACCTGTTCAGGTACCAGAGCCGCCGCGGCACCAAGACCAATCTGATGGTGTTCCTGCGCCCGACCGTGATCCGCACCAACGAACAGAGTGTGCATGTGTCCGGCGACCGCTATGACTACATCCGCAACATGCAGATCCTGCGTCAGCCGGCACCTGCGTTCGGCCTGCCGCAGATCGATGCGCCCATCCTTCCGCCTTCCGAGTCCGGCCAGGTGAACGCGGCGCCGCTGGTGCTGCCGCCGCCGCGCCCGTTGCCGGAAGGCGCCGAGCCGCAGCCGGTTCCGACACAACCGCTGCAGCCGCTGCCTGCCCCGACCCCGCTGCCTCCAGGCAGCCAGGTGCCGGAAATTGATTTACGACCGAAGCAAACCCAATGAGTGCTGTCACCGACGCCCGTCTTCTTCCATTTGCATTTGCGCGCGACCACCTGCTGCTCGCGCGTCGCGCCGAGCAGCCCGGAAATGCCGTCGAGCTGTGGGTCTCGGAGGGGAGCGCCCCTTCCGCCATCGCTGAAGTGAGCCGCCGGTTCGGCCGCGTCAAGCTCAAGTCGCTGTCGCGCGAGGAACTGGAGGCGGCGATTGCGCGCGCCTACGCGAACTCCGGCGGCGACGCGGCCCAGGTGGTCGATGAAGTCGAGTCCGACCTCGACCTTGCCAAGCTGATGCTCGACATGCCGGCGGTGGAGGACCTGCTGGAGTCGGCCGATGACGCGCCGGTGATTCGCATGATCAACGCGCTGCTCACGCAGGCGCTGCGCGAGGAAGCGTCGGACATCCACATCGAACCGTTCGAGCAGATATCGGTCGTGCGCTTTCGCGTCGACGGCGCGCTGCGCGACGTGGTGCGGCCGAAGAAGGCGATTCATGCCTCGCTGATCTCCCGCATCAAGATCATGGCCCAGCTCGACATTGCGGAAAAACGCCTGCCGCAGGACGGCCGCATCACGCTGCGCGTCGGCGGCAAGCCGGTCGACGTGCGCGTCTCCACGCTGCCTACCGGCCACGGCGAGCGCGCGGTGCTGCGTCTGCTCGACAAGGAAGGCGGCCGCCTGGACCTGTCCCATCTCGGCATGAGCCCGGATGTGCAGCAGCAGTTCGATCACCTGATCGCCCAGCCGCACGGCATCGTGCTGGTCACCGGGCCGACCGGCTCGGGCAAGACCACCACGCTGTATGCGGCGCTGTCGCGGCTGAATTCGCCGACCTCCAACATCCTCACCGTCGAGGACCCGATCGAATACGAGCTGCAGGGCATAGGCCAGACCCAGGTCAACCCGCGCATCGACATGACCTTCGCGAAGGCGCTGCGCGCGATCCTGCGCCAGGACCCGGACGTGATCATGATCGGGGAGATCCGCGATCTCGAGACCGCGCAGATCGCGGTGCAGGCCTCGCTGACCGGCCACCTGGTGCTGGCCACGCTGCACACTAACGATTCGGCCGCCGCAGTCACGCGCCTGCTCGACATGGGCATCGAACCCTTCCTGCTGTCTTCGTCGCTGCTGGGCGTAGTCGCGCAGCGGCTGGTGCGCAAGCTGTGCCCACACTGCAAGCAGCCGGATCCGCACGGCGGTCCCGAGTGGCAGGCGGTCGGCTGCGACAAGTGCGGTCACACCGGCTTCCACGGCCGCGTCGGCATCTATGAACTGTTGCTGACCACCGAGGAAATCCGCGCCCAGATCCACGACCAGGCGTCCGAGGCCGACATCCGCCAGGCCGCGCAGCGCAACGGGATGCGCACGATGCGCGAGGACGGCGAGCGCTGGATCGCCGACGGCACCACCACGCGCGCCGAACTGCTGCGGGTCGCGAAAGAGTAATCGGCAATGCCTGCATTCCGCTACGAAGCCGTCGATGACGCCGGCGCCACACGCAAGGGCGTCCTGAACGCCGACAGCGCGCGCGCGGCCCGTTCCGACCTGCGCGCCAAGGGTCTTGTGCCGATCGCGGTCGACGCGATCGCCGCCCAGGTCGACGAGTTCGGCCAGGCGCGCCCGCGCGCGTTCGGCGACCGCCTGTCGACGGTCGAGCAGGCCCTGTTCACGCGTCAGCTCGCCAGCCTGCTGGAAGCCAGCCTGCCGCTTGAGCAAGCCTTCACTGCGCTGCTGGAGCAGGCCGAACGCCCGTATATGCGCGACCTGATTGCGTCGATCCGCTCGGAGTTGATGGGCGGCTCCTCGCTGTCGGACGCGCTGGCGCGCCATCCGCGCGACTTTCCCGATATTTATCGGGCGCTGGTGGCCTCCGGCGAACAGATTGGCCAGCTTGCACGCGTGCTGTCTCGCCTGGCCGACTACATCGAGCGGCGCAATGCGCTGGTGCAGAAGGTCCGCCTGGCGTTCACGTATCCGGCCATCGTCACCGTGGTTGCATTTGCCATCGTGATCTTCCTGCTTGCCTATGTCGTGCCGCAGATCGTCTCGGTGTTTGCGCAGACCAAGCAGCGCCTGCCGATGCTGACCGTCATCATGCTGGCGATTTCCGACTTCGTGCGCGCCTGGGGTTGGATCGTGCTGACCGGTATGGTCGCCGCCTTCTTCGCCTGGCGTGCGGCGCTGCGCAACCCCGACATCAAGTATCGCTGGCACCGCTGGCTGCTCAATGCGCCGTTGTACGGCAAGTTCGAACGCAGCCTGAACACCGCTCGCTTCGCCAGCACGCTGGCCATCACCACCGGCTCCGGCGTGCCTATCCTGCGCGCGCTGCAAACCAGCCGCGACACCTTGTCCAACGTCGCGATGCGCGACCAGGTGGAGGAAGCGACGAATGCGGTGCGCGAAGGCGTCGGGCTGGCGCGCGCGTTGTCGGCGCAGCAGCATTTTCCGCCGATGCTGATCCACATGATCCGCGCAGGGGAGGTAACCGGGGAATTGCCGGCCATGCTCGAGCGCGCATCCAATGCCCAGGAACAGGATCTCGAGCGGCGCGCGATGACCATCGCCGGCCTGCTCGAGCCGGCGCTGATCCTTGTAATGGGCGTGGTCGTGCTGCTGATCGTGCTGGCGGTGCTGATGCCGATCATCGAGATCAACCAGCTGGTGCGCTGATAGGGAGAGAACAAAAAAATGAACAAGCGCTGGCCGCTCGCCGCGAGCTTCCTGCTCTTCATCCTGC
>DATLGF010000341.1:0-2891 GCA_035540575.1 Noviherbaspirillum sp. | reverse complement strand
GCGCTTGCCGGTGCGCTGCTGGCCAACCAGAACATGAGCGTGAGCCCGAATGTGCTGCACTGGACGCAGTCCGGCGCGCTGATGGTGATGGTGATTCTCGGCGGAGTCGGCTACCTGTGGGGCGGCGTGATCGGCGCGGTCGTGTTCCTGATGCTCGAAGAAGTGCTGGCCGGCTACACGATCCACTGGCAACTCGCGCTCGGCCTGGTGCTGCTGGCCGTGGTGCTGGTGCTGCCCAACGGCATCGCCAGCCTGTTCGCCCGCCTGCGGAGGACGTCATGAATCCCTTGCTCGAACTGCGCGACCTGTCCAAGCGCTTCGGCGGCGTGGTCGCCACCGACCGCCTGAACCTCACCGTCGAGCGCGGCGAAATCCACGCGATCATCGGCCCCAACGGCGCCGGCAAGACCACGCTGATCCACCAGATTTCCGGCAGCATGAAGCCGACGGCCGGCAGCGTCTGGTTCGACGGCGGCGACATCACCCGGCTCGCGATGCATGAACGCGTCGCCCGCGGGCTGGCACGCTCGTACCAGATCACCAACGTCTTCAAGTCGTACTCGGTGCTGGACAACCTGGCGCTGGCGGTGCAGGCACGTTCCGGCTCCAGCATGCGTTTCTGGAAGCCGGCGCTGTCGGAACAGGCGATCTTCGACGAGGCGGCCGCGATGGCGCGGCGCGTCGGGCTGGGTGAACGCACGCATGTTCTCGGCAGCGCACTGTCGCATGGCGAGCAGCGCCAGCTGGAAGTCGGACTGGCGCTGGCCGCCCAACCCAAGCTGCTGCTGCTCGACGAACCGATGGCCGGCATGGGACAGGACGAATCGGCGCGGCTGATCCCGCTGATCAGGGGCCTGGTGCCGGGAATTGCGGTGGTGTTGATCGAACACGACATGGACGCGGTGTTCCAGCTGGCCGACCGCATCTCGGTGCTGGTCGCCGGGCGCGTGATCGCGACCGGCAACGCAGAAGAAATCCGGCGCAACGCCGACGTGAAGAAGGCCTATCTCGGCGACGAAGTCGCGGGAGTGACCGCATGAAGACCTTGCTGCGCGTCGACCAGCTCGAGACCGCCTATGGCAGCAGCCAGGTGCTGTTCGGCGTGAGTTTCGACATCCGTGAAGGCGAGGTGGCGACCCTGCTCGGACGCAACGGCGTCGGCAAGACCACCACATTGCGCTCGATTCTCGGCCTCACGCCGGCCCGGCGCGGCGCGATCGAATTCCTCGGCCAGCGCATCGAACGCCTGCCCGCAGACCGCATCGCCCGGCTCGGCATCGGCATCGTGCCCGAAGGCCGCCAGATCTTTCCGAACCTTTCCGTGCGCGAGAACCTCGTCGCGTTTGCCGGCAACCGCAGCGGCAGCAAGGATCCGTGGACGCTGGAACGCGTGTACGCGATGTTCCCGCGCCTGCAGGAACGCGCGAACAACATGGGCAACCAGCTCTCCGGCGGCGAACAGCAGATGCTCGCGATCGGCCGCGCGCTGATGACCAACCCGCACCTGCTGATCCTCGACGAGGCCACCGAGGGCCTGTCCCCGATCATCCGCGAGGAAATCTGGAACTGCCTGTCGCAGCTGCGCGGCCAGGGCCAGACGATTCTCGTGATCGACAAGTACGTCGAACGGCTGCTTGCGCTCGCCGACCGCCACACGGTGATCGAGCGCGGGCGCGTCGTATGGTCGGGCAGCAGCGAGGCACTGCGGGCCGAACCGCAGGTGTGGGAGCGCTACGTGGGGGTGTGAGTCATGCCTTCGGGACTGCCCTGTTTGTGGATCTGCCTCAAAGTCGCTGCACGCAAGTGGGATTTTGTTGTGCCGAAACAGGGGGAATCCGGATCGCGGGTGCGCACGTCTGCGAGCGCTGGAGCTGGGCTCCTGCCTGAGCGGAGCCCCGCCTAGGGGAGCGACAAAACTTGAGTAAGCGCATTTCCCGATCCCGTTCGCCTACCGGCGACCGATTCCATGGCAGACTAGGGGCGCATTCAAGACCCCACCGTTTCTGACGATGCCGTCCCCCCTGCCCTTTCCCATCCGCGTCGAATGCCCGCCCGGTGCCTGCAACTGCAACCGGGAGGCGCTGCTGGCCGACCCGGATGCGGATATCCGCGTGCTGCGCCTCACGCGCGAGGAGGAGAAGAAGCTGATCGCTCGCATCGAGCGCATTTCCAGCTATGAAGATCTGAAACATGTGGCGCGCCTGATCGAGGCCAATCTCGGCATCGAGCTGCGCATCGCGCCGGGGCCGAACGAGGTGCGCACCGTGCGCGGCTTTGTCATCCAGTTGGCGGAGCGGCCGGGCTTGTGCCGCAAGGTGCGCCAGTCGATACCGGCGGCGGTGCGGCGCTGCCTGGACGAAAAGCCGGAAATCGCCTATGCGATCCTCGATGCGCACGATCTGCTTGGTGGAGGGATGGTGGAGGATGCGGGCGGCGCTGCCGAGCCGGCGGGTCGGACCGGGTAGCATCGTCGCCCGGCGAGATCGATGAGGTCCCGCTTCGCCTTGCTCCTCGGGACAACATGCTTCCCCGTTGTTCACCACCGTCGACCCGGTGGCTGCCCTCTCTGCTTACCGATTTCGCACGCGGGCCGCCATTTCAGGATCGTCCGGCGCCGCCTCGAGCTGCTCAAAGCGGTCCGCGGCGTCGACCACCGTCTGCAGATCGGGAAACTTGTTCTGGTAGATGCTGACTTGCGCGTCATACTCTTCCCGGCCGATATGGTTGCCGAGCTGGTAGGCAACGATCTCGTTGAACAGCACGCTGAGCTCGTGCGACATCGTCATGCGCCGGATCACGCGCAGCTCCTTCGCGCTGCGGTCCACGAGCGTGATCTGCACGTGGTAGCGGTGATACTGCGACAGGATTTCGTCGGTCGGGCGGCTCTCCGG
>DATLGF010000340.1:0-6785 GCA_035540575.1 Noviherbaspirillum sp. | reverse complement strand
CGGCCAGGTAGCGGGCCGCGCCGCGGAAGCCGAGCATCGGGTTTTCCTCGTCCGGCTCATAGCGCGAGCCGCCGATCAGCTTCTTGTACTCGTTGGACTTGAAATCCGACAGGCGCACGATGACCGGCTTCGGCCAGAATGCGGCCGCGATCGTGGCCACGCCCTCGGCCAGCTTGTCGACATAGAAGGCCTTCGGCGAGGCATGGCCGCGCGCGACCGATTCCACCGCCTTCTTCAGGTCGGTGTCCACGTTCGGGTACTCGAGAATTGCCTTCGGATGGACGCCGATGTTGTTGTTGATGATGAACTCGAGACGGGCAAGGCCGACGCCGCCATTCGGGATCGCCTGGAAATCGAAAGCCAGCTGCGGATTGCCAACGTTCATCATGATCTTCAACGGAATCTGCGGCAGCTCCCCGCGCGCGACCTCGCTGACCTCGGTCTCCAGCAGGCCATCATAGATGCGCCCTTCGTCACCTTCGGCGCACGAGACCGTGACCAGCGTGCCGTCCTTGAGCATGTCGGTCGCGTTGCCGCAACCCACCACGGCGGGCACGCCCAGCTCGCGCGCAATGATCGCCGCGTGACAGGTCCGGCCGCCTCGGTTGGTCACGATCGCCGACGCGCGCTTCATCACCGGTTCCCAGTTCGGGTCGGTCATGTCGGCCACCAGCACATCGCCCGGCTGCACCCGCTCCATCTCGGACGGATCGCGGATCACCCGTACCGGGCCGGCGCCGATCTTCTGGCCGATTGCGCGGCCGGACGCCAGCACGGTTCCGCTGCCCTTGAGCTTGAAGCGCTGCTGGGCATCGCCGGCCTTCTGCTGCGACTTCACGGTCTCCGGGCGCGCCTGCAGGATGTACAGCTTGCCGTCGCGGCCGTCCTTGCCCCACTCGATGTCCATCGGGCGCCCATAGTGCTTCTCGATGATCACCGCGTACTTCGCCAGTTCGACGATCTCTTCATCGTTGAGCGAATACCGGTTGCGCAGCTCGATCGGCACGTCGACCGTCTTCACCGAGCGGCCCGCCTTGGCCTCGCCGGTGAACTCCATCTTGATCAGCTTGGAGCCGATGTTGCGGCGGATGATAGGCATCTTGCCCTGCTCGAGCATCGGCTTGTGCACGTAGAACTCGTCCGGGTTCACCGCGCCCTGCACCACCGTCTCGCCCAGGCCATAGCTGGAGGTGATGAACACCACGTCCTTGAAGCCGGACTCGGTATCAATGGTGAACATCACGCCGGCAGCGCCGACGTCGGACCGCACCATACGCTGCACGCCGGCCGACAGCGCGACCTCGGAATGGGTGAAGCCCTTGTGCACGCGATACGACATCGCGCGGTCGTTGTAGAGGGAGGCGAACACGTGCTTGATCGCCTCGAGCACATTGTCGATGCCAACCACGTTCAGGAAGGTCTCCTGCTGGCCGGCGAAGGAGGCATCGGGCAGGTCCTCGGCGGTTGCCGACGAGCGCACCGCGAATGACACCTCGGAAGCGGAGCCGGCCACCAGGCGCTCATAGTAGGCGCGGATTTCCTCTTCGAGCCGCGGCTGGAAAGGGGTTTCGACGATCCATTGGCGGATCTCGGCGCCGGCCTGGGCAAGCGCCCGAACGTCATCCACGTCCAGCTTGGCGAGCCGCTCGGCGATGCGCTCGCCCAGCGTGGAACCGCCGGTGCTGTATGCAAGAAAATCGCGGAAAGCGGCCGCCGTGGTAGCGAAACCGCCGGGCACCCGTACGCCGGCGCCAGCCAGCTGGCTGATCATTTCTCCGAGCGACGCGTTCTTTCCGCCGACGGACTCGACGTCCGTCATCCTGAGATCCTCAAATGCGGCTACGTAAGCAGCCCCCTGGGCGACCCCCATCGTTGTTGCGTTGGACATGACTACCTCTGTTTTGATGATAAGAAATCTGCACGTTCGCCCTTGTGTACAACTTCTCGCGCTGCTCTTTTTGTTATTCTTGGGAGCGCTGCGCCCGGGGACTCCGACGTCGTCTTGACCGGAACCGGGCCAGGGTGGTGATTCAATTGAGCGCCATTTTACCGTCTGCAAGGGGTTCTTGCGGCCCACAATTTCAAGCTTTTCATGATTTTCAGCTAACCTCCCGATGCCAGACACCTCATCCCCGCACTTCCCCGCAGCAGACCGCACCGTCTTCTTCGTGTCCGACGGCACAGGCATCACGGCCGAGACATTCGGCCATTCCGTCCTCAGCCAGTTCGAGTTGCGCTTCAAGCAGGTGCGGCTCCCGTTCATCGACACGCTACACAAGGCGTATGAGGCGGTCCAGGAAATCAACGACGCCTGCGAGAAGGATGGCAAGCGGCCGATCGTCTTTTCCACGCTGGTCAAGTCAGACCTGTCCTCGGTGGTTCGCCAGTCCCGCGGCATGCACATGGACCTGATCCAGACCTTCGTCGAGCCGCTGGAGCAGGAACTCGGCGTGAAGTCGACCCACACGATCGGGCGCAGCCATAACATCGCCGATTCCGAGAGCTACAAGAACCGCATCGAGGCGATCAATTTCACCCTCGCCCACGACGACGGCCAGTCGCACCAGAACCTGGCGTCTGCGGATGTGATCCTGGTCGGCGTGTCCCGTTCCGGCAAGACGCCGACCAGCCTGTACCTGGCGATGCAGTACGGGATCAAGGCTGCCAACTATCCGTTGATCCCGGAAGATTTCGAGCGCGGCAAGCTCCCGAGCGGCCTGTTGCCCTTCCGCAATAAGATCTTCGGCCTGTCGATCGCACCCGACCGGCTCGCGGAAGTGCGCAATGAGCGCCGGCCCGGCAGCAAGTACGCGGCCATCGAGAACTGCCGCTACGAAGTGAGCGAGGCGGAGAAGATGATGCGGCGCGAAGGCATACGCTGGACTTCGTCGACGACCAAGTCGATCGAGGAGATCGCCGCGATGATCCTGCAGGAGATCAAGGCCGACAAACGCGTCTTCTGAGGGCCCTGCTCCGCCTGCCGGATTTGCCGCAAACGGGAGAACGAAAGCTTCCGGATAGCTGTCGAATTGCATATTTCTTACGCAATTCGACAGCCGTGGAAGGAGGCGGGACCGGAGATGGAACTGCTGATTCTGGAGATTATCTGGTGGGCCGTCCTGTTCTTTTTCTTTTGGGCACTGCGGGACGCGCGTGGCCGTCTCCAGGCCGACCTGGAGGCGATGGCCCTGGTGAACGACGACCGTTCCGGACGCCCCCGACTGGCGCGCTTTCAACGGCCGCAGAACATGCGCCACGCGATCGGAAGCTACCAGGGCCAGACGATCTACCGATTCGTCGACGTCGACGGACGCACCTACGAATTCGACCGGGCCTGCCCGCCCGAGTGCGCCGCTAGCGTCGAGCCGGACGAGGTCTATCTGGCGCCCGGGTTGGTGTATCGCGAAGCCGCTGGCGCACCTGTTCGAACAGACAGACTGCCGCAGATGCCGCGACATTGAGCGACTCGATCGGTCCGGGTTGAGGAATCCCGATCTGCAGTGCCGCCTGCGCGAGCAGATGCGGCGCCACTCCGCGCCCCTCGTTGCCGAACAGCCAGGCCACCGGCCGCGTCAGGTCCGCGTCATAGATCTGCTGCGCCGCATGCGAGCTGGTGGCCAGCACCGGAACCCGAGCGTTTGCAATCAGCGGCTCCAGTTCCACGTCTTCATGAATCCGCAGGAGGAACTGCGCGCCCATCCCGGCGCGCAAGACCTTGGGCGACCACGCGGCCGCCGTTCCCCGTCCGCAGTACACATGCTCGATTCCGGCTGCCGCCGCGCTGCGCAGGATCGAGCCCAGGTTCCCCGGGTCCTGAAGACCATCGAGCAGCACGGCGTCGCCATCGAGACGCGCCGGCCTCGGCGGCTGCGGCACCCGTGCCACGAACAGGATTCCGACCCCATGCTCGACCTGGCTCAAGCCGGCATACAGCGCATCGCTCAACACCAGGCAGTCGGCGCCCGCATCCTCGCACTGCGCAACGACAGGCTGAACCTCAGGATGCCCGAGCGCCGATTCGCTCAACACGCAGCTGACCGGCTGGCCCACATGCTCGAGGTAGCTCTGGCACAGGTGAATGCCGTCAAGCAGCGTGGTCGCAGTCTTGCGCCTGGCCGATGCACTTGAAGCCAGCTGCTTCAATTCCTTGTAGCGCGGATTGTCGCGCGAGGTGATCGATTTCATGGTGCCGTCGCTGCCTGCACCTGCACGACTTCGAGCATGGCCTTGACGGGCGCGTACGATCTGCGATGGACCGGCGAGACCCCGTGCAGGCGCAGGCGCTCGAGATGCAGCTCGGTCGGGTAGCCCTTGTGCTGGTCGAAACCGTAGTGCGGGTACAGCAGATGCAGCTCGCGCAGGGCCGCATCGCGCGCGGTCTTGGCGAGTATCGAGGCCGCCGAAATCTCGGGTACCGTGTCATCCCCCTTGATTACCGCCTCCGAGCGCACGCGCATGACCGGACACTGGTTGCCGTCCACCAACGCCAGCGTCGGCGCCACCTTCAGCCCCTCGACCGCCCGCCGCATCGCCAGCAAAGAGGCCTGCAGGATATTGAGCGTATCGATTTCCGCTTCCGAGCAGAATGCGATCGACCATGCCAGCGCGTTCTCCTTGATGCACAGCGCAAGTTCGTCGCGGCGCGCTTCGGGCAGTTTCTTCGAATCGCGCAATCCGTCGATCGGACGCGCCGGATCCAGAATGACCGCGGCCGCATACACCGCGCCGGCCAACGGGCCGCGACCGGCTTCGTCCACGCCGCAGATGACTTCCCCGGCATGATCGAACAGCGGAAGGCTCTGGGCCTGCCCCTTCATCCCCTTCCTCATGGCCGCCCGCCGTTCTCGATGACGCGCAGCACCGCGCTGGCGCTCTCGCGGGCGCTGTCGCGCAAAAGGCTGTGGTGCATCTCGACGAAACGCTGCTGCAGCCGGTCGCGCGCCGGTACATCGCTCAGCTGCCGCCACAGGGCCTGCGCGAGCGCATCCGGCGTCGCTTCATGCTGCAGGAATTCGGGAACCAGAAAGTCCTGGGCCAGGATGTTGGGCAGGCCGATCCAGGGCTGGTAGCGCATGTGGCGCAGTATTTCCCACGAGGCGCGCATCATCTTGTATGCGATGACCATGGGCTTCTTGTACAGCGCGACCTCGAGCGTCGCGGTGCCGGAAGCAACCAGCACCGCATCGGCGGCGGCAATCGCCTCATGCGAGCGGCCGGGCAGCACGTCCATTTCGACGCGATCCAGCCCCAGCGCGGCAACGAGCTCGCTGAAGTAGGCGCGCTGGCGCTCGCCGGCCATCGGCACCACGAAGCGTATCGTGCGGTCGCGCTGCGCGAGCTTCGCGGCAGCGCCGACGAATGCGGCCGTGTTGTACTTGAGCTCGGACATGCGGCTGCCCGGAAGCAGCGCCACCACGGTGGCATCGGACGCAATGCCAAGCGCACGGCGGGCAGCGGCCACGTCAGGCTGCAGCGGAATCGTCTCGGCCAACGGATAGCCGACATAGGTCACCGGGATGCCGGCTTCCCGATACAAGGCCTCCTCGAACGGGAAGACCACCAGCATGTGCGAGACCGCGCGCGCAATCTTCTTGATGCGTCCGCCCCGCCATGCCCAGACCGACGGGCTGATGAAATGCACGGTCGGGATGCCGGCCTGCTTGAGCTGAGCCTCCAGGCCAAAGTTGAAATCCGGCGCGTCGACACCGATGAACACCGAGGGGCGCGAACGCAGCAGCGCGTCACGCAGCGCGTTCTGGATCCCCTTGATCTCGCGATAGTGGGCAAGCACCTCGAACAGGCCCCGCACCGACAGCTTTTCGATTGGCCAGTCGCTGCGGAAACCATACTCGGCCATGCGCGACCCGCCGATGCCGTGGATCAGCGCGTCAGGCAAGTGCGGACGCAGTCCGGCCAGGAGCCGGCTCGCCAGAAGGTCGCCGGAACTCTCCCCGGCGACCATTGCGACCGACACCTTAGCGGATGATTCCACGGGTATTGTTCTCGAGGAATTCGCGCAGCCGGCGCAGGTGCACGGCTGATTCCGGGGCGTCCGCCTCCTCGCGCGCGAGGGCGGACTTCGCCTCGTCCAGCGAGAGATTGGAACGGTAGATGAGTTTGTATGCGCGCCGGATGGCGGTGATCTGCTCGGGCGAGAACCCGCGCCGCTTCAGGCCTTCGCTGTTGATGCCGACCGGCCCGGCGCGGTTGCCCGCGGCGGTCACGAACGGCGGCACGTCTTGGGTGACGGCGGCAGTGAAAGCCGTCATCGCATGCATCCCGATGCGGCAGAACTGATGGACAGTCGTCATGCCGCCGAGAAAGACCCAGTCCTCCAGGTGCACATGTCCGCCCAGCGTCGCATTGTTTGCGAGAATCAGATGGCTGCCGAGCTGGCAATCGTGCGCGATGTGCACGTACGCCATGATCCAGTTGTCATTGCCAATCCGCGTGACGCCCGCATCCTGCACGGTACCGGTATTGAACGTGCAGAATTCGCGCACCGTGTTGCGATCGCCGATCTCCAGCCGCGTCGGTTCGCCGGCGTACTTCTTGTCCTGCGGCTGGGCGCCTATCGAGGAGTACTGGAGGAAATGATTGTCGCAGCCGATCGTGGTGTGTCCTTCGACCACCACGTGCGGGCCGATGCGCGTGCGCGCGCCGATCCTCACGTTCGGCCCGATGACGGCGAACGCGCCCACTTCCACCGTCGAATCGAGTTCTGCTGCCGGATCGACGACCGCGGTCGGATGAATTCTGGTCATTGGCTACTGTCCCGCCGGCTG
>DATLGF010000339.1:0-2771 GCA_035540575.1 Noviherbaspirillum sp. | reverse complement strand
ACGGAGAGCGGCGAGCCCTTGAAGCTGAACTTGCTCGGCACCGGCCTCGAACTGCGCGAGCAGGCCCTGCCGGTCCAGCTGCGCATTGTGCAACCGGCGCCGGCGCTGGCGGTCGGCCAGCCGGTGAAGGTGTTCGTCCAGCTCAAGGAGAAGAAACGCGGGGTGGTCATTCCGTCCACCGCCGCGGCACGCGCGCCATCGGGCGACCTCGTGGTCTGGCTGCACACCGCAGCCGAGCGCTTCGTTCCGCACAAGGTACAGGTGCAACCGCTGGATGCCGCATCGGTCGTCGTGACCCAGGGCCTGGCGGGCGGCGAACGCGTGGTGGTGCAGGGCGTGCCGGCCCTGGCGCAGGTCCGCTAGGAGAGCCGACGTGTTCAACGCCATCATTCATTCCAGCCTGCGCCAGCGCCTGATCGTGCTCGGCGTGGCCCTGCTGCTGATGGTCTACGGTGCGCTCACCTTGAAGCGCATGCCCGTAGACGTCTTTCCCGACCTGAACAAGCCGACCGTCACGCTGATGACCGAAGCCGGCGGCCTCGCACCGGAGGAGGTCGAGCAGCTCGTCACCTTCCCGATCGAGACCGCGATGAACGGCATGCCGGGCGTCACGCGCGTGCGTTCGGTATCGGGCGTCGGCCTGTCCGTGGTCTACGTCGAGTTCGACTGGGGCACCGACATCTATCGCAACCGCCAGCAGGTGGCCGAGCGCCTCGCGCTGGTCAACGAGCAGATGCCGGAAGGCGTGACACCACAGATGGGACCGGTGAGCTCCATCATGGGCGAGATCATGCTGATCGGCCTGCCGATCGACACGACCCAGACCACCCCGATGCGCGTGCGCGAGTACGCCGACTGGGTGCTGCGTCCGCGCCTGCTGACGATTCCCGGTGTGGCCCAGGTGATTCCGATCGGCGGCGAAGTGCGCCAGTATCGCGTGATTCCGAACAGCGCGAAGATGCGCGACCTCGGCGTCGGTCTGGACGAACTGGAAGGCGCGCTCGCGAACTTCGGCAGCAATACCGGCGGCGGGTTTTCGGAAATCGCTTCGAAGGAATTCCTGATCCGCAACGTCGCGCGCACGACCAGCCTGGAGCACCTGCAGAACCTGGTGGTCGGCAATCGCAACGGCCAGCCGATCTATCTGAAGCAGGTGGCCGACGCCGGAATGGCGGCGGGCCTCAAGCGCGGCGACGGCAGCGTGAACGGCGCGCCTGCCGTGATCCTGTCGGTGCAGAAGCAGCCGACCGCCGACACCGTCAAGCTGACCGCCGAAGTCGAGGCGGCTCTCGGTTCGCTCGCCACGAGCCTGCCGCAGGGCATGAAGGCGCCCGAAATTCTCTTCAAGCAGGCCGACTTCATCGAGAAAGCGGTCAGCAACGTCGAGGAAGCGTTGCGCGACGGCGCGATCATGGTCGCGGTGATCCTGTTCCTGTTCCTGATGAACGTGCGCACCACCTTCATCTCGCTGACCGCGATTCCGCTTTCCATCCTGGTGAGCGTGCTGGTGTTCAAGGCATTCGGTCTGTCGATCAACACGATGACGCTGGGCGGGATTGCGATCGCGATCGGCGAACTGGTGGATGACGCCGTGGTGGACGTGGAGAACGTGCTGCGCCGGCTGCGCCAGAACAAGAATGCCGCTTCGCCGCGCGCGGTTCTGGACGTGATCGCATCGGCCTCGATCGAAGTGCGTTCCGGCATCGTGTACGCCACGATGATCGTGGTGCTGGTGTTCGTGCCGCTGTTTGCGCTGCCCGGCATCGAAGGTCGCCTGTTCGCGCCGCTGGGCGTCGCCTACATCGTTTCCATCCTCGCCAGCATGCTGGTGTCGATGACGGTCACGCCGGTGCTGTGCTACTACCTGCTGCCGAAAATGAAGCTGCTCGGCCACGGCGACAGCAAGCTGGTGACCAAGCTCAAAGCCTGGGATGCGCGCCTGTTGCACTGGTCCTTCGATCGCTCGAAGACCCTGCTCACCGGCGCAGCCGTTGCCATCCTGCTGGCTGCGGCCATGGTGCCGTTCTTCGCCCGCTCCTTCCTGCCGGCCTTCAACGAAGGCACGCTGACGATCAACGTGCTTCTCAATCCGGGTTCCAGCCTCTCGGAGTCGAACCGCATCGGCACGCTGGCGGAGAAGCTGATCGCCCAGGTGCCCGAAGTGGTGAAGGTGGGGCGCCGCACCGGCCGCGCCGAGCTGGACGAACACGCCGAGGGCGTGCACTACAGCGAGGTCGACGTCGATCTGCGGCATTCCGAGCGCAACCGCGAAGAGATCATGTACGACATCCGCGCCCGCCTTGCGCCGTTGCCGGCGAACATCAGCATCGGCCAGCCGATTTCGCACCGGCTCGATCACCTGCTGTCCGGGGTGCGCGCCCAGATCGCACTGAAGATCTACGGCGACGACCTCGACACCTTGCGTGGCCTGGCCGACGACATGCGCGCGCGTCTGCAGGCCATCCCCGGCCTGACCGATCTCCAGATCGAAAAGCAGGTGCTGATTCCACAGCTGCAGGTGCGCGTCGATTACGACAAGGCGGCCAGCTACGGCGTCAACCCGGCCGACGTCACCAGCGTCCTCGAACGCATGGTCGGCGGCGACAAGGTGTCGCAGGTGATCGAGGGCAGCCGCCGCTTCGACGTGGTACTGCGGCTGGCCGACGAAGACCGCTTGCAGCACGGCATGGCGAACCTGCTGATCGAAACGCCGAACGGCCGCGTGCCGCTGGGCCTGATCGCCGAAGTGATCGAGGCCGACGGTCCGAACC
>DATLGF010000338.1:0-5187 GCA_035540575.1 Noviherbaspirillum sp. | reverse complement strand
GCCGAGATCGCAGTCATATGGCTCCGCCGCCATGCCGGCCACGTCCGGCTCGGGAGCGGCCGCCTTGCGCGCCGGCGCTTCCTTCCTTGCCTGCGGCTTTGCCGCGTTGCTGGCGGCGGCCGGCTTCTTCTGCGCCTGGCCTTGCTGCGCCGGCGCCGGGGATGACGCCAGCACAGGGCCGCCGGCAAGGGCGGTCACCAGAATGGCAAAGGAGAATACGGTTTTCATTCATGCTTCCTTGGATATGCGCGGCTGGTGTGTTATGGGTATGGGCCGCGCATGGCTTACAACAAACTCCCTGCTGATTCCGGTAACGGCATGCCGGCCGCCTTCGCACGCTGCAGTATCGTCCAGTAGTAGCGATAGCTGGCGCGGTCGTGCAGCCTGCCGTTGAATTGTATCGGCCCCCAGGCGGCGTCGCGGGCTGCGCCGAGTATGCCGGCGGCTTCGTCCACTTCCGCGGTGCGCGGCGACAGCGCGGCCAGGATCGGCCCGATCTGCCCCGGGTGGATGCTCCACATGCGCGTGTAGCCGAGTTCGCCGGCTGCCTGGGCGGCGTCGGCCGCGACCACGCAGGTGTCGCTGATCTCGGTCGTGACGTTATGGGACGGCACCTTGCCGAACGCATGGCATGCGGCGGCGATTTCGAGCTTCGCGCGCACCACCAGCGGGTGGGTGAACTGGCGCGGCGAGCGCATCGCGTCGCCGGGAATCGCGCCGTAGTGGGCCGAGACGAAATCCATGATGCCAAACGACAGGCATTCGACCTGAGGCAGCGCGGCGATCGCACGGGCATCTGCCAGCGCCCCGTGCGTCTCGATCAGCACATGCACCGGCAGATCGTTGCGGCCGGCACGGCTCGCATGGCGTTCGATGACGGCCAGCGCCTGCTTCACCTGCCCGACGCCGTCTACCTTGGGCACGACGAGATAGGCAAGCCGTTTTGCCGCCTGCTCGCAGATGAGGGCGACATCCTGCTCGAAACCGGGATGGGACAGGTCGTGCACGCGCGCGCCCAGGCGGCCGAAGCGGTTGTCCTCGCCCGCCACGAGCGCGCCGACCAGCTGCGCGTGCGCCGCCTCGTTGCCGGCTGCGGCGCCATCCTCGCAATCGAGGGTGATGTCGAACACGGGACCAAGTTCTTGCTGCAGGGCGATCGACTTTCGCATCAGCTTTTCAGAGCCGGCGTAGTGGTCGCAGACCGGTATCGAGACCGGTCGCCGCGCGTCCTGGAACAAGACCTCGGAAGGGTGCATAAAAGGGTCTGTGAAAGTCAATGCAAAGCGGGCTGCCTCGCCGGGCAGCCCGCTTGTCGATGTCTTAGCCGACCAGATGCTTGACGCCGTCGCGCTCTTCCTGCAGCTCCTTGAGCGTCAGGTTGATGCGCTCCTGGGAGAACGCGTCGATCTGCAGGCCCTGGACGATCTTGTATTCGCCGTTCTCGGTTGTGACCGGGAAGCCGAATACGATGCCTTCCGGAATACCGTAGGAGCCGTCGGACGGGATGCCCATCGTGGTCCACTTGCCGTTGGTGCCGAGCACCCAGTCACGTACGTGATCGATCGCCGCGTTGGCTGCCGACGCCGCCGAGGACAGGCCGCGCGCCTCGATGATCGCGGCGCCGCGCTTGCCGACGGTGGGCAGGTACACGTCCTTGGTCCAGGCTTCGTCATTCACCAGCGCCTTGGCCGGCTGGCCATCGACGGTGGCGTGGGTGAAGTCGGCGTACATCGTCGGCGAGTGGTTGCCCCACACGCACAGCTTCTCGATCGCGGTGACCGGCTTGCCGACCTTGGCAGCCAGTTGCGACAGCGCGCGGTTGTGGTCCAGGCGCAGCATCGCGGTGAAGTTCTTGGCCGGCAGGTTCGGCGCCGACTTCATGGCGATGTAGGCATTGGTGTTGGCCGGGTTGCCAACCACCAGCACCTTCACGTTGCGCGAAGCGACGGCGTCGAGCGCCTTGCCCTGTACGGTGAAGATCTGGGCGTTGGCTTCGAGCAGATCCTTGCGCTCCATGCCGGGGCCGCGCGGACGGGCGCCGACCAACAGGGCGACGTCTGCGTCCTTGAACGCCGTCATCGGATCGCTGTGCGCGCTCATGCCGGCCAGCAGCGGGAATGCGCAGTCGTCGAGTTCCATCATCACGCCCTTGAGCGCCTTCTGCGCCTTCTCGTCGGGGATCTCGAGCAGCTGCAGGATGACCGGCTGGTCTTTGCCGAGCATGTCGCCGTTGGCGATGCGGAACAGCAGGGAATAGCCGATTTGACCGGCGGCGCCGGTGACGGCAACGCGCATGGGGGCTTTAGCCATATTGAATCTCCAAGGTAGGAAAGAAAGCGAATTGGACGGCGTCGGAGGACGATGGGTCGGGATTTTCGGTAAGCCTGTAATAATACCGTTGAACGCGTCGCGCTCACAGACCACGCGCAAGGCGATGCCGCGCCCGCGCATGCGGCCGCCCGCGGAATGTTTGTTTTGTGCAACGTGACTTCGCCCGCGAGTGTAGGCTTGGCTATACGGTCTGTCAATGCTTATCTTATATCTTATATAAGACATATCACTGGCCGGTTTTTCTAGACGTTAACCGGTGTTTATGGTGAAATCCCGGCTTATGACGACCAATCCCACCCTGCAGTCCCTGAATGGCAACGGCGCTGCGGCCGGCGGCACCGCGGCGGGCGGGGCATCGCCGACCTTCAGTCCCTTGTACCAGCAGATCAAGGCGCTGATTACGCAGAGCCTGCAGTCGGGCGAATGGAAACCGGGCGAGCTGATTCCGAGCGAAGTCGAGCTGGCCAGCCGCTTCAAGGTCAGCCAGGGTACGGTGCGCAAGGCGATCGACGAACTGGCCTCGGAAAACCTCGTCGTGCGCCGGCAAGGCAAGGGTACCTTCGTCGCCACGCACCATGAGGCGCGGGCGCAGTACCGCTTTTTGCGCCTGATGCCGGACACCGGTGAGCCGCACAGCGCGGAAAACCGCATCCTCGAGGTCAAGCGCCTGCGCGCCCCCGCCGAAATCGCCCGCATGCTCGATCTGCGCGCCGGGGACTCCGTCATCTTTATTCGCCGCGTGCAGTCGCTCGAAGGCGCGCCCACCATCGTCGAGGAGCTGTGGCTGCCTGGCGCGCTGTTCCGCGGTCTGACCGCGGAGCGGTTGGCCGAATACAAGGGGCCGATGTACGGCTTGTTCGAGACAGAGTTCGGTACGCGCATGATCCGCGCAACCGAGAAGATCCGCGCGGTGGCGGCCGACACCGCGACCGCCGAGCTGCTGCAGGTCGCCGCGCACACGCCGCTCTTGAGTGTGGAGCGCGTTTCGTTCACCTACGGAGACAAGCCGGTAGAGGTGCGTCGTGCCTACTACCTGACGGAGCGCCATCACTACCGTAATGAGCTGAGTTGAGCGTAACGGCGGTGAAGCCACCGGTTTTGCCGGGCGACGAGCAGTATGTTGCCGCGAAAAAAGATATCAGTTGGTGTGCTGCACAAAAATCAGCGAAAATTACGGGATTTTTAAGCCAAGGAGATCCTGTCATGTCTGAAGCCGCGAAAAACCGGCCGAAGTACGGGGTGATGCGCATAGTCGATGTGATGCATTATCGGCTGCCATTGCCTGCATACGTATCCATTTTTCACCGGGTCAGCGGTGTGCTGCTGTTCCTGGCCCTGCCGTTCATCCTGTATCTGCTGGAGCAGAGCCTCACCTCCGAGCTCTCGTTCGAGTACTTCCGGGAGTTCGTCGCGCAGCCGTTCGTGAAGCTGATCATCCTGGTACTCGTGTGGGGCTATCTGCACCACTTCTTTGCTGGCTTTCGCCACATGCAGCTCGACTTCCATATCGGCCTGGACCTGCCCACCGCGCGCAAGACCTCCGCTGCGGTGTTCATCGTCAGCCTGCTGCTGACCGCGCTGGTCGGCCTGAAACTGTTCGGAGCGTTCTGAGAATGGCACAAGAAAACATCGGACCGAAGCGCCTCGTCGTCGGCGCCCATTACGGCCTGCGCGACTGGCTCGCGCAACGCGTCTCGGCCATCGTGATGGCCGTCTACACGGTCGTGCTGCTGGTGCTGTTCCTGGCCGCCGGCGAATTCAGCTATGAGGGCTGGGCCGGCCTGTTCGCGAACCAGTGGTTCAAACTGCTTACCTTCGTCACCTTCCTCTCGCTGCTGTATCACGCCTGGGTTGGCATGCGCAACGTCTGGATGGACTACATCAAGCCGATGGCGCTGCGTCTCGTGCTGCAGTCCCTCACCGTGCTGTGGCTGATCGGGTGTGGCGCCTATGCGGCGCAGATTCTCTGGAGAGTGTAATCGTGGCAGCAATCAAGCAATCCCTTCCTTCCCGCCGCTTCGATGCGGTGATCGTCGGCGCCGGCGGCTCCGGCATGCGCGCTTCGCTGCAACTGGCCGAAGCCGGCCTGAACGTCGCCGTTCTGTCCAAGGTGTTCCCGACCCGTTCGCATACCGTCGCTGCCCAGGGCGGCATCGGCGCCTCGCTCGGCAACATGTCCGAGGACAACTGGTACTGGCACATGTTCGATACCGTCAAGGGTTCGGACTACCTCGGCGACCAGGACGCGATCGAGTTCATGTGCCGCGAGGCGCCCAAGGTCGTCTACGAGCTCGAGCACTTTGGGATGCCGTTCGACCGCAACGCCGACGGCACCATCTATCAGCGCCCGTTCGGCGGCCACACCGCGAACTTTGGCGAAAAGCCGGTGCAGCGCGCCTGCGCCGCTGCCGATCGTACCGGCCACGCGCTGCTGCACACGCTGTACCAGCGCAACGTGCGCGCCAAGACCCATTTCTTCGTCGAGTGGATGGCGATCGACGTGGTGCGTGACGCCGACGGCGACGTGCTCGGCGTAGTCGCGCTGGAAATGGAAACCGGCGACGTGATGATCCTCGAAGCCAAGACCACCTTGTTCGCAACAGGCGGGGCAGGGCGCATCTTCGCCGCCTCCACCAACGCCTTCATCAACACCGGCGACGGCATGGGCATGGCCGCACGCGCCGGACTGCCGCTGCAGGACATGGAGTTCTGGCAGTTCCACCCGACCGGCGTATCCGGCGCCGGCGTGCTGATTACCGAAGGCGTGCGCGGCGAGGGCGGCATCCTGATCAACGCCAACGGCGAGCGCTTCATGGAGCGCTACGACCCGAACCTCAAGGACCTCGCCACCCGCGA
>DATLGF010000337.1:0-2871 GCA_035540575.1 Noviherbaspirillum sp. | reverse complement strand
CTGGGCGTTCGGCGTTGAGCGCAGCGCGCTGGCCGATCGCTCGACCTTCATGCATGCGGTCGATATGCTGGGCCGCCGCCTGGCCGAGCAGCTGTTCGAACATCGCCGTGGGCAGATGCAGCCGGCTCTTGCCGATGGCTGGCAGCACCTGCTGAGCGACCGGCGCGACTTTGCAATTGCGCGCATGGAGGAAAACCTGCACGTCATCGAACGGCATGTTCATGTGCTCGAAGACATGTTCAACGGGATGGAGATCCCGACCGCCTTGTACGGCCCGTTCGGGCGTCCGATTGTCGCGAACGCCGGCATGCAGGCATTGCTGCGCGCGGACGAAAGCGACGGCAGCGCATGGTCGGCCGCCGACGCGCTTGCCTACCTGTGCGCGATTCCCGTGCAGGAGGCGCGCGCGCTACTGCTGCGCGTGGTGTTCGAGACCGGCCGCGCCGAGCGTTCGGCGCGGATCGGCAACGATCATTGCATCGTGCAGGTTTCGCGCCTGCACGACAGCGGCGCGAGCCTGCATACCGGGCAGGACGTCCTGAAGCACATGCACGGCCTGATGATCCAGGTTTCCCGTCAACCTGTGCGCCGCGAAGGGGAAGCGGCCATGGCCGCAGGGACGGTCAAGGCACATGAATCCACGGAAGCGCTGGCGGCCCTGAGCCGATCACTGCCCAGCGCTGCGAATGAGGCGGGCGGGAATGTGGCTGCGCTCGACAGCGACAGCGCCAGCAACGACGAGGCGCCGGCGCTCGCCGCGCACGAAGGCGACAGGAACGGCGAACGCGAAGTGCGTCGGATGCCCCGAGCGGCCAAGCCGAGCAAGGCCGATGTGCTAAGGCGCATCACCGAGCTTTGCAAGGCGAGCGCCAGGGAGAATGCGCGCCTCGCACTGCAGAGCAGCGCGGGGGCCGCTTATCCGTTCTCGATCGAGCAACGCGCAGCCGGCTAGGAGTCATGTTGAGCTGGTTTCCCTTGTCGATATTTCCGGAAGGCGCGCTGTCGGCCTCGGTGATCGTCACCGTCTGGGTCGGCATCACCATCGTGGCCATCACCAACCTGCGCCTGGGCTGGGTGCTATCGGGTCTCGTCATCCCCGGCTACATGGTGCCGCTGCTGATCGTGAAGCCCTGGGCTGCCGGTGTCGTGTTTGCCGAGGGCGTGATCACCTACGCTCTCGTATGGCTCTACTCGGAATACGCGACCCGCTACACCGGATTGTCGAGTTTCTTCGGACGCGACCGCTTCTTTGCGCTTGTTCTCGCCAGCGTGGCCGTTCGCATCGTCATGGACGGGCTGCTGCTGCCGGAACTGGGGAACTGGCTGCTGCAGAACTACGACACGGCCTTCGACTATCGCAGCAACCTGCACAGCTTCGGCCTGATCATCGTTGCGCTGATTGCGAACAACTTCTGGAAAACCGGCGTCGTGCGCGGGGCCTGGCCGATGTTCGTCCAGGTCGGCCTGACCTGGCTGTTCGTGCGCTACGGCCTGATGGAGTTCACGAATTTCAACATGAGTTCGCTGGCCTTCATGTACGAAGACAGCGCGAGCTCCTTCCTGGCGTCGCCGAAGTCCTACATCATCCTGCTGGTGACGGCATTCATCGCCTCGCGCCTGAACCTGTTCTACGGCTGGGACTTCAGCGGCATCCTGATTCCATCGCTGCTTGCGCTGCAATGGTATGAGCCGCACAAGATCCTGACGACCTTCGTCGAGGCCCTCGTCATCCTCGTGCTGGCCGATGCGGTGCTGCGCCTGCCGATCTTCCGCACGATCACGATGGAAGGGGCGCGCAAGCTGCTGCTGTTCTTCAATGTCAGCTTCGTCTACAAGTTCGTGCTGTCCTGGGTGCTGGTGCTGGTCGCGCCGGAACTGAAGGTCAGCGACTGGTTCGGCTTCGGTTACCTGCTGGCCACGCTGATTGCACTGAAGATCCATGACAAGGGCATCCTGGCACGGATGACGCGCGCGACCCTGCAGACCTCGCTCGCCGGCGTGGCGGCCGCCACCGTCATCGGTTTCGTGCTGGTCCTGATGCCGGACCCGGAATGGAATCGCAGCGCGCGCGCGGCCGGCGGCGTGGAGATACCTTCCGGGCCGGTGGCCACCGATGCACGCAGCCTGGAACAGGTGCTGGAAGACGAAAAAACTCGCTTCTACGCCAGCAGTTTCCATACGCGTTTTGCGACACCGCTGCAGCACGAACTCGACGCGTTTGCGGCAGGCGTGCGCAGGCTGCTGGAGTATCGGCAGACCGGAGATCCGGCTGCGCTGGAAAGTGCGCGCCGCTGGCTGTCGGCGGCGAACTATGAAGTCCTGCGCGTTGCGGAACATTACCTGGTCCTGCGCGAGCGCACGCTGGACGCACAGCAACGCCGCCACTGGGGTACCTATGTGTTGAGCCTGGATGCAGGCTCGCGCCTGCTGGTGAGTGTGCCGGCACCGTTGGATGAAGCCGGAACCTACGAAGCGGCGCTGACGCTGTTCGGGCGCTTCGGGGCACAAGCCTTCGCTTCGTCAGCTACTTCGCGTTACGCCGGCGACGACGGCGCGGCCGATGTGCTGAACCGGCCGCAGACGGTGTTCCAGGTTTTCCATCGCGAACTGGCCGCGCCTGACATCCTGCAGGTGCGCAGTCGGGCTGCCCCGGCCTCCGTGCTGCACGTCTCGGGCCCCGTTCCCGGGAGCCTTCGTCTTCCCGAACTGGAACAGTCGACGGGCAGCCTGTCGGTCGAGTTTTCTCCTTCCACCGATCGCAATCTGCAACGTCGTACCTTGCGCGGCAACTTCTCCGAGTTCTGGCTCAACCATGACGATGCCCATCGCATGCGACCGGGCGGAACGGGAAAACCGGCGCCGGCCATGGAG
>DATLGF010000336.1:0-2651 GCA_035540575.1 Noviherbaspirillum sp. | reverse complement strand
TCACTGGACGGTCAGCGACGAACCGGCGGTCGCGTTCTGGCAGAACCTGTTCAACGCGATGCGGGACTTCCCGCCCCCGGCCGCGGATGCCGGCATTGCCGCGCTGCTGCGCCGCGCCGGCATCCGGATCGAGCAAGGCGTCGACATCGCATCGCTGAAGCCTGCCGTGGTCCAGGGCCTGGTGAATGCGCACGCGCAGGCGATGCAACTGATCGAGGCGCATACGCGCAGCCAGTTCCGGCGCAGCTGGGGCTACAGCCTGAAGCTCGGCAAGTGGGGCGACGACTACCTGCTGCGCGCCACCACCGCGATGAAGGGCCTGGGCGCGCTGTCCGCCGACGAGGCCGTGTATGCGCTCGGCGACTACGACGCCAACGGCGAGCTGCTCGACGGCCGCCATCGCTACGAACTGCGCTTTGCGCCCGGCATGCAGCCGCCGGCGCAGGCATTCTGGTCGGTCTCGCTGTACGGCAAGGACTACTACTTCACGCCCAATCCGATCGGCCGCTATGCGGTCGGCAACTTCACCGCCGGGCTGCGGCTGGAGGCGGACGGCTCGCTGGTCATTCCGATTTCGCACGAGCCGCCGGACGATCGCAGCAACTGGCTGCCCGCGCCCGCAGGACCGTTCTACCTGATTTTGCGGCTGTACCACCCGAGCCCGGATTTCATCGCCGGCCGCTATGAGATCCCCGCGCTGCAGCGTATCGATGCGTCACGGAGGGCCGCATGATGGACAACTCTTCCATGCAGGCGCTCGCGCGCGAGGCGGTGCTCTATGCGCTGCCGCTGTACGAGATGGCGCGCATGCGCGCCGCCACCTGCCCGCGCCGCGACGCGCAGGGGCGCTTCGCCGGCAGCACGCCGGAATCGACGCTGCGCTGGGTCAACCATTTCATCCACACCCGCCAGCTGCTCGGGCCGCGGCACCGGCAGGTCGTCACGCCGAACAACGACACGCTGTACACCAATGCCTGGCTCGACCTGTCCGAGGGGCCGGTGATCGTGACGGCGCCTGCCAGCGGCGCGCGCTACTACGTGCTCGGCCTGCTCGACATGTACACCAATCCGTTCGGCTATATCGGCACGCGCACGACCGGCAACGATGCGGGGCGCTTCCTGCTGCATGGTCCGAACTGGAACGCAAGCGTGCCGGCCGGCGTCACGCCGCTTGCCTGCCCGACCGATGCGGTCTGGATCATTGGTCGCGTGATGGTTAACGACGAGACCGATCTCGCCGCCGCGCATGCGTTCCAGGACGGCTTCTCGCTCACGCGCGAGGACGGCGGGCCCGCGCATCGCGCATACGACGTCGGCATGCAGCCCAATGAATTCATGCGCGATCCGCAACGCTTCGCCACCGTCGTCAACCGCGCGCTGCGCGAGAACCCGCCGCCCGCGCACGAGACGGCGATGGTCGAACGCTTTGCAGCGGTCGGCATCGGCGCAGGACAGGGCGATGCGCTATCGGAGGCGCATACGTCGCTGCTCGGCGACGCGATCGGCGCAGTGCTGGAGGAAGTGGGCGCACCCCAGCCCTCGGAGCTGGGCGGCGGCTGGTTCCTGCCCGTCGAGGTGCACGAGTCCTACGGCGACGATTACTTCGCCCGCGCCCAGGTCGCGCGCAACTACATCGGCGCGCTCGGCATCGAGGAAGCGATGTACATCATGGCCGACCGTGATGCCGACGGCGCGCCGCTCGACGGCAGTCATGCGTACGAGCTGCATTTCCCGCCCGGCGGGCTGCCGCAGGTCGACGCGTTCTGGTCGATCACGATGTATGACAAGGCCGACTGCATGCTGGTCGACAATCCGCTGAACCGCTACTCGCTCGGCGACCGCTCGCCAACGATGCGCAATGACCCCGACGGCGGCCTGCGGCTGCTGTTCTCGGCGCAGCCGCCTAAGGATCCGGCAGCCCAGGGCAACTGGCTGCCGGCGCCGTCCGCACCGTTCTACCTGACCCTTCGTCTTTACATGCCGCGCCGTGCGCATCTCGAGCGCACGTTCGTCTATCCGTCCATCCAACGTCTCTCATCTAGGGGGTGACTCATGAGCATCAAAACGAATGCAGTTCGCAACGTTGCACAAGTCCTGGTCTGCCTGGCCGCGTCCACCCTGGCGTTGGGTGTGCACGCGCAGCAGGCGCAGCAATGGCCGGCCAAGCCGGTGAAGATCATCTCGCCGTATGGCGCGGGCGGATCGAATGACACCTCCGGGCGCCTGATCGCCGAGCGGCTGGAAGCGAAGTACGGACAGCGCATGCTGGTGGAAAACAAGCCGGGCGCCGGCACGCGCATCGCCAACGAGTTCGTCGCGCGCAGCGATCCTGACGGCTACACGCTGCTATGGGCGGCGGCGCCGTTCGCGATCACCGCGGGGGCCGGCATCGAGACGCGCTATGACATCCGCAAGGATTTCATCCCGGTCGGCCCGCGCGTGAACGGTCCGGTATTCCTGACCGTCAACGCGGATTCGCCGGTGAAGTCCGTCGCGGACTTCGTGAAGATGGCGCGGCAGAAACCCGAGGGCGTGACCTTCGCCTCGCCCGGCATCGGTTCGGGCCCGCACCTGACCGCCGAACTGTTCGGCCTGCGCGGCGGCTTCAAGGCGCTCAACGTGCATTACCGTGGTGATGCCGCCGCCTACAC
>DATLGF010000335.1:0-7425 GCA_035540575.1 Noviherbaspirillum sp. | reverse complement strand
AACTAGTGGAGCGCCTGGCCGCGACGATGCGGCCGTTCTCCCCCGTCGGTGCCATCGTGGATTGTTGCTTGGCGGGAAACGATGGCCAGCCGTTTCCGACACAATGCTGGCATACGCGCCCCGGGTTTAGCCGTTAGAATCCGAGGAGCCTGATTGCAAGAACGCCCAGCCTGCGAAAGTTTTCCTATGGTTCCCCACCTCGTCACCGCCCTTAACGGCCCCCTGCTCGACCTCGAGAAAAAGATTCTGTCCGCGACGCCGGCCATCGAACGCTGGTTCCGCCTCGAATGGCAGGAGCATACCCCCCCGTTCTATTGTTCGGTGGATCTGCGCAATGCCGGGTTCAAGCTTGCGCCCGTCGATACCAACCTGTTCCCGGGCGGCTTCAACAACCTGTCGCCGGAAATGCTGCCGCTGGCGGTTCAGGCGGCAATGGCGGCCATTGAGAAATATTGCCCGGACGCCAAGAACCTGCTGTTGATCCCGGAAAAACACACGCGCAATACCTTCTATCTGCAGAACGTCAGCCGCCTGATCCAGATCTTCCGCCAGACCGGGCTGAATGTACGCCTGGGTTCGCTGTCAGATGAGGTGAAGGAGCCGACGCCAATCGATCTGCCTGATGGCACCACGATCACGCTGGAGCCGCTCGAGCGCAGTGCGAACGGGCGCCGCCTCGGCCTGAAGAACTTCGATCCCTGCACGATCCTGCTCAACAACGACCTGTCTTCCGGCATTCCGCCCATCCTCGAAAACCTGCGCGAGCAGAACCTGTTGCCGCCGCTGCACGCCGGCTGGGCGGTGCGGCGCAAGACCAACCACTTCGCCGCCTATGACGAGGTGGTGAAGAAATTCGCGAAGATGGTCGATGTCGACCCCTGGATGCTCAATCCCTATTTCGCCAAGTGCAGCGAGATCGATTTCCATGAACGTACGGGCGAGGAGCGCCTCGCTGCGCACGTCGACACGGTGCTCGCGAAAATCCGCAAGAAGTACAAGGAATACGGGATCAAGGAGCAGCCGTTCGTGATCGTCAAGGCCGACGCCGGCACCTACGGCATGGGCATCATGACGGTCAAGGATGCGAGCGAGGTCAAGGATCTGAACCGCAAGCAGCGCAACAAGATGGCGGTGGTCAAGGAAGGCCTGCAGGTCTCCGACGTGATCGTCCAGGAAGGCGTGCACACCTTCGAGCACATCAATGAAGCGGTGGCCGAGCCGGTCGTCTACATGATCGACCGCTATGTCGTCGGCGGCTTCTACCGCGTGCACTCCGAGCGCGGCGTGGACGAGAACCTGAACTCGCCCGGCGCGCATTACGTGCCGCTCGCGTTCGCCCAGCAACATGCGCTGCCCGATCTGCAGGCCAAGCCGGGCACCGCGCCGCCGAACCGGTTCTACATGTACGGCGTGGTCGCGCGCATGGCGCTGCTGGCAGCGTCGATCGAACTGGAAAAGACCGATCCCAACCCGGAAGTCTACTGAGCATGAAGTTCGCATTCCTGGCCGACCCGCTCGACCGCTTCAAGATCTACAAGGACACCACCTATTCGATGATGGCGGAGGCCGCGCGCCGCGGCCACGAGGTGTACGCGTTCCAGCAGAAGGACATGGCGTTCAAGGACGGCCGGCTGCAGGCGGATGTGGCGCGCATCCACATGACGGGTGACGCGGACCGCTGGTACAAGGCCGACCCGGCGCAGACCACCGGGCTGGAAGCCTTCGACTGCGTGCTGGTGCGCAAGGACCCGCCGTTCGACATGGAATACGTGTACCTGACCTATCTGCTGGAAGTGGCGGAGAAGCAGGGCGCACGCGTGTTCAACAAGCCGGAGGCGATCCGCAGCCACAATGAAAAACTGGCGATCGCCCAGTTCCCGGAATACATCGCACCGACGCTGGTGACCTCCGACATCGCCCACGTGCGCAGCTTCCATGCGCACCACCGCGACATCATCCTCAAGCCGCTGGACGGCATGGGCGGCATCGGCATCTTCCGCGTCAAGGAAGACGGGCTGAACCTGGGCTCCATCGTCGAGACGCTGACCGACAACGGCCGCCGCACCATCATGGTCCAGCGCTTCATTCCGGAGATCGTGGACGGCGACAAGCGCATCCTGCTGATCGGTGGTCAGGTGGTGCCGTATTCGCTGGCACGCATTCCGCAGGGCAGCGAGGTGCGCGGCAACCTGGCGGTGGGCGGCCTCGGCGTGGCCAAGGCCTTGTCCGAGCGCGACCGCGAGATTGGCGAGGGCCTGGCGCAACGGCTGCTGGAGCGCGGCCTGCTGCTGGTAGGATTGGACGTCATCGGCGATTACATGACCGAGCTGAACGTCACCAGCCCGACCTGCTTCCGCGAGATCACGGACCAGACCGGCTTCGACGTTCCTGCACTGTTCATCGACGCCCTCGAACGTTGCTGCGCCGAGGTTCCGCCCTCGGCCTGATTGCATGATCGGCATTCTCCTTCTCACGCACGCGCCGTTGGGCAGCGCCTTCATCGACGCTGCCACGCACGTCTTCCGCGCCCGTCCCGAACGGCTCGAGGCGGTGGACGTGCGCGCCGACCAGGACCCGGCCGAGGTGAGCCGCGTCGCGCTCGACGTCATCCGGCGCATCGATGACGGCACCGGCGTGCTGGTGATCACCGACGTGATGGGCGGCACGCCGTCGAACTGCACGCTCAAGCTGTGCAGCCCCGGCCATGTGGAGGTCATCGCCGGGATCAGCCTGCCGATGCTGCTGCGCGCGCTGACCTATCGCCAGCACACGCTCGACGTGGTGGTCGAGATGGCGCTCGCAGGCGGACAGGGCGGCGCGGTACGCGTCGACAACCGCGTGCGCATCGGACCGAATTAACAGCAAGAACAACAAGACATGGTTCAACAGGAAATCGAAATCGTGAACAAGCTCGGTCTGCATGCCCGCGCGTCAGCCAAGCTCACCCAGCTGGCGGCCAGGCATGCGAGCGAGGTCTGGATCTCGCGCAATGGCCGTCGCGTCAACGCGAAATCCATCATGGGCGTGATGATGCTGGCCGCCGGCAAGGGCGCGAAGGTCACGCTGGAAGCGGACGGTGCTGATGAAGAAGCCTGCATCGCCGCGCTGTCGGAGCTGATCAACAACAAGTTCGGCGAAGGCGAGTGAGTCTCATGGCTTCCTTTTCGCTCCACGGCATTCCGGTATCGCGGGGCATCGCGATCGGCCGTGCGCACCTGCTTGCGCCGGCCGCGCTCGATGTGCGCCACTACCTCGTGTCCGAGGAGCAGGTGGAAGCTGAAGTCGCAAGGCTGCAGCAGGCGATCGCGACCGTGCACCAGGAACTGCAGACGATGTGGCGCGACCTGCCGAAGGATTCGCCGGCCGAACTCGGCGCCTTCATCGACGTGCACGTGCTGATCCTGTGCGATCCGCTGATCGCCGAAGTGCCGCTGGAGATCATCCGCAGCCGGCATTACAACGCCGAATGGGCGCTGGTCACGCAGATCGACGAGCTCAGCGCGCAGTTCGATGAAGTCGAGGATCTCTACCTGCGCGAACGCCGGCTCGACATCCAGCAGGTCGGCGAGCGCGTGCTGAAAGTGCTCACCGGCTCGGCCTCGGCCCTGCCTTCGAACAACGGCGGCGACGCGACCGCCGGCCAGGTGATCGTGGTCGCGCACGACATTTCCCCGGCGGACATGCTGCAGTTCAAGGACCGCGCATTCGGCGGCTTCGTCACTGACCTGGGCGGGCCGAACTCGCATACCGCAATCGTCGCGCGCAGTCTGGACATCCCTGCCGCGGTCGGCATGTTCAACGCCTCCGCGCTGATTCGCCACGACGACATGGTGATCATCGATGGCGACGCCGGGGTGGTGATCGTCGACCCGACGCCGGACGTGCTCGAGCAGTACCGCGAGCGCCAGCATCGCCAGCTGCGCGAACGCAAGAAGCTCGGCAAGCTGAAGAAGACGCCGGCCATCACCCGTGACGGCACCCCGATCACGCTGATGGCGAACATCGAGCTGCCCGAGGACTGTGCGGGGGCGCTGGAGCAGGGGGCAACCGGTGTCGGACTGTTCCGCTCGGAATTCCTGTTCATGGGCCGTGCCGGCGCGGTCGGCAAGCTGCCGAGCGAGGACGAGCAGTTCGAGTCCTACCGCAAGGCCGTGGTGATGATGAAGGGACGTCCGGTGACCATCCGCACGCTCGACATCGGCGCCGACAAGCCGCTCGACGCCGCCGGCCAGACCGCGCAGAACCCTGCGCTTGGTCTGCGCGCGATCCGCTACTGCCTGGCCGAGCCGCAGATGTTCCTGACGCAGCTCCGGGCCATTCTGCGCGCGTCCGCCTATGGTTCGATCAAGCTGATGATTCCTATGCTCGCGCATGTCGGCGAGATCGAGCAGGTGCTGGCGATGATCGAGCAGGCCAAGGCGCAGCTGCGCGAGGCCGGCCGCAAGTTCGATCCGCAGATGCCGGTCGGTGCGATGATCGAAGTGCCGGCCGCCGCGCTGGCGCTGCCGATGTTCATCAAGCGCATGGATTTCCTGTCGATCGGCACCAACGACCTGATCCAGTACACGCTGGCCATCGATCGCGCCGACCATGAAGTCGCCCACCTGCACGACCCCTTGCATCCGGCCATTCTGTATCTGCTTGCGACCACCATCGCGGCCGGCGCGAAGTCCGGCATTCCTGTTTCCGTATGCGGGGAGATGGCGGGCGACGTGCGTTTCACCCGGCTGCTGCTCGGCATGGGATTACGCGAATTCTCGATGCATCCGTCGCAGCTGCTGGTCGTCAAGCAGGAAATCCTCAACAGCGATTTGAACGAGATCGTGCCGGCGGTACGCAAGCTGCTGCGGCATCCGGAGCCGGCCGCGGTGGTGGCGGCGGTGGAGCGCTTGCGCTCGGCTGGTTGAGGGCGCGTCACCGACTTTGCCGGATTGGGCGGATGAGATCCTTCGCCTGCGGCTCAGGATGACAGGTGAAGTTTTTCGTCCTGAGCGCCAGCGAAGGACCTCATCCGCCGATTCACGGGTCGACGCATCATGACGGCGACGAGATCCTTCGTCCGCGGCTCAGGATGACAAGCGCGGAGTAAATCACGATGACAAGCCAGGCATGCCGCATCGAATCAAGCACCGGCGATGCCCCAACCGCTCCTGGTTTGACGCCATCCCCCCGCTCCGCTATTCTTACGCGGTGCGCCGATTTGATAATCAGCTTGCGGGCGCCTAACAAATACGGCTAAAGCGTGCTTGAAGACCGAGCCCAATCTAGCCCGAAAAGCTGAAACGCTTTCGGGCTTTTTTGTTTTCCGCCTCATCGCGCCACGCCACTAAAACTGGTCTGGATCCTATGCCTTCCGTTGGAATTGTCTCGCCGCGATCGATGCATTTCCCCGAGCCGCTGCAATTGAAAAGCGGCGCCTCGCTCGCCGGCTACGACCTCGTCTATGAAACCTACGGCACCCTGAACGAAGACCGTTCGAACGCGGTGCTGATCTGCCATGCGCTGAACGCCTCCCACCACGTCGCCGGTATGTACGAAGGCGTGGACGGCAGCAAGAACACCGGCTGGTGGGACAACATGGTCGGCCCCGGCAAGCCGGTCGATACCGACCGCTTCTTCGTCATCGGCGTCAACAACCTCGGTTCCTGCTTCGGCTCGACCGGGCCGATGCACACCAACCCCGCCACCGGCAAGCCTTACGGCGCAGGCTTTCCCGTCGTGACGGTGGAGGACTGGGTGAACGCGCAGGCGCGCCTGGCCGATGCGCTCGGCATCGAACGCTTTGCGGCCGTGATGGGTGGCTCGCTCGGCGGCATGCAGGCGCTGTCCTGGAGCATGCTCTACCCCGAGCGGCTTGCGCACTGCGTGGTGATCGCCTCGACGCCAAAGCTGTCGGCGCAGAACATTGCCTTCAACGACGTCGCCCGCCAGGCCATCCTGACCGATCCGGATTTTCACGGCGGCGATTTCTACGCGCACGGCGTGGTGCCCAAGCGCGGACTGCGCGTCGCGCGCATGGTCGGCCACATCACCTACCTGTCCGACGACAGCATGGCCGAGAAATTCGGACGCGACCTGCGCAACGGCGGTTATCAGTTCAGCTACGGCATCGACTTCGAGATCGAGTCCTACCTGCGCTATCAGGGCGACAAGTTCTCCGAGTACTTCGACGCCAACACCTACCTGCTGATCACCAAGGCTCTCGACTACTTCGACCCCGCCAAGGACTACGACGACGATCTCACTCGCGCGCTGGCCGACACCCGGGCGCAGTTCCTGCTCGTTTCATTCACGACCGACTGGCGCTTCTCGCCGGAGCGCAGCCGCGAGATCGTGCAGGCGCTGGTCAACAACAAGCGGCGCGTGTCATACGCGGAAATCGACGCGCCGCACGGCCACGATGCCTTCCTCCTGGAAGATGCGCGCTACATGAACGTGGTGCGCGCCTATTACGACCAGGTCTGGCGCGACGTGCAAGCGGGAGGTGCGGCTTGAAATTCGATGAACTGTCCGCGCGCCGTGCCGACCTGGCCTTCATTGCCCACTGGGTCGCGCAGGGCGCGCAGGTGCTGGACCTGGGTTGCGGCGACGGCACCATGCTCGAGTACCTGCAGACCGAGAAGCAATGCTTCGGCTATGGCGTCGAAATCGACGACGACAAGATCCGCGCCTGCGTCGAGCGCGGCGTGTCGGTGATCCAGCAGGACATGCGCGCCGGCCTTGCGCTGTTTGCCGATGATGCATTTGACATGGTGCTGTGCCTGTCGGCGCTGCAGATGATGAAGGATGTGGAAGGCACGCTGCAGGGCATCGCCCGCGTCGGCCGCGAGGCGATCGTCTCCTTCCCCAACTTCGCGTACTGGCCACACCGCCTGGCCATCCTGCGCGGACGCATGCCGGTGTCGAAGTCGCTGCCGTACCAGTGGTACGACACGCCGAACGTGCGTTACTCCACGATCAAGGATTTTGCGGAACTTGCCAACAAAGTCGGGCTCGAAGTGCTCGAATGCATCGCCTTGCACAACGGAAACCCCGTATCATTCCTTCCGAACGTGCGCGGCAGCCTTGCCGTATTCCGACTTCGTAAAAAGACAACTCCATGACCGCAACGTCCATCGAGCCGGCCGCCGGCGCTGCACCGGCCAAGGCTCCGCCACGGATCCGTGACGCCTTCCTGCATCCGTCGGCCTGGACGATGTTCTTCTTCGGCTTCGCCTCCGGCCTGCCGTTCCTGCTGGTGGCCGGCACGCTGGCGTACTGGCTGCGCGAAAACGGCATCACGCTGCGCGACATCACGATGATTGCCAGCGCCGGCATGGCGTATTCGTTCAAATTCCTGTGGGCGCCGCTGGTCGACCGGCTGCGCTTGCCCATCATCGGGCGCATGGGGCAGCGGCGCAGCTGGATCCTGCTGATGCAATTGCT
>DATLGF010000334.1:0-3876 GCA_035540575.1 Noviherbaspirillum sp. | reverse complement strand
TCGTCGGCGAGACCGGCACCGGCAAGGAACTGGTCGCCCAGGCCTGCCATGCGTCCAGTTCCCGCGCCGGCGCGCCTTTCCTCGCGCTCAATTGCGCGGCGCTGCCGGAAAGCCTGGCCGAGAGCGAACTGTTCGGCTACGTGTCGGGCGCCTTCACCGGCGCACAGCGCGGCGGCAAGCCGGGCCTGATCGAGATGGCCGAGGGTGGCACCGTCTTCCTTGACGAGATCGGCGAGATGTCGCTCTACCTGCAGGCCAAGCTGCTGCGCTTTCTGAATGACGGCAAATTCCGGCGCATCGGCAGCGAGCGTGAAATCAAGGTCAACGTGCGCATCATCAGCGCGACCCATCGCAATCTGCGCAAGATGGTCGCCGACGGCAGCTTCCGTGAGGACCTTTTCTACCGGCTCAACGTGCTGCAGCTGGATGTGCCGCCGCTGCGCGAGCGCCCGGACGACATCCTGCTGCTGGCGCGCCATTTCATCCAGCGCGCCTGCGCGCAGGCGCAGAAACCCTTGTGCCGCTTGACCGCGTCGGCGTGCGCGGCGCTGGTGGCCAATAGCTGGCCGGGCAATGTACGTCAGTTGCAAAACGTGGTGTTCCGCGCGATCACGATGACGGACAAGCGCGCGCTCGACGCCGCCGACCTGGATCTGGCCGAAGACAGCATTGCTCCAGCGTCATTGAGCGAGGCGGAGTCGGAAGACTGGGAGAAGTCGGTGGCTGCGTTCGAGCGCGCGCTGCTGGAGCGGCTGTATCCGGCCCATCCATCCAGCCGCAAGCTCGCGCGCCGGCTGAACACCTCGCACTCGATGATCGCGACCAAGCTGCGCAAATACGGGATACCTGGATAGACGCGCGACGTTCGACGCGCAGTCAGAGCGGGAAGATGCGGCCAGGGCCGCTTGTCCGCCGCCGCAGCGGAGGGATGTCGATGGTCGACGGCGCTTCAGCGCTCGCCGTGCTCGTCATCCTTCGGCGGTTCTGTCGCGGGGATCGCGTACTTGCCCTCGGCCCAGGCGCCGAGGTCGATCTGCTTGCAGCGATCCGAGCAGAACGGGCGGTACTTGTTGGCTTCGATCCATTCGACCTTGTTGCCGCAGGTCGGGCAGGAGACTACGACTGGCATTGCAATCACTTAAAAGTTGCACAGGGTCAGCTCGAACGGCACGTCGCTTTCATACGGCTTCGGTTTCATGTCGCCGTCCTGCAGCGTGAAGCGCACCCACAGCATGTACTTGTTCGCTGAGATCTCGGGAATCACGGCAAGGTTCGACGCGAGCGTCAGGCGCAGCATCTGGTAGACCTTGCCCTGCAACATCTGCTGGTAGCTGCCGCGCTCGGCCACGATTCTGCTCGAGCGGCCCGATTCGCGCAGCAGGCGCAACACCAGATGGATGGCCTCGAACAGCGGCAGCAGCGGCGCGAACCAGCCGGAGATGTCCTCGAAGCGCTGACGGGCAGGGCGGTGCTGCCAGGCGAAGTACGACGGCAGGTCGAACTCGCAGGCGCCGCCGGGGATGATCGTGCGTCCGCGGATGCCCATCAGCCATTCGTTCTCGCGCACGTTCTGGCCGGTCTTGCCTTGGGACGCCATCAATGCTGCGCTGCAGCGGTCGATCTCGGCCAGCACCGCGTCGAGCCGTTCGGGGAGGACATTCGGATTGGCGCGAAAGCCGAGCAGCGTCTGCTTCTGGCGCTCGAGTTCCTGCAGCAGATCGGACTTCAGGTCGGCGCGCCCGGCCACTTCGAGCATCTCGAAGATCGTGGAGAGGGCGACGTGGTGGTGCTGGGGATGCTCCTGATGCAAGAAGAAGGTGAACTTCTCGTACAGGTCCTCAAGCCGCAGCAGTGTGCGAATACGCTCGTTGAAAGGGTATTCGTAGGTAATCAAAATGGCGGTCCCTCGTTGACTTCGCGAACAAGTCGTGGACGATCAGAATTATGTGATTCTGACCCATACGATAAAAAAATACAAACGAGGAAACGGGTTGTTGCAGCTCGCGCGCCGCTGGACCGGAAGATCAGGCGTGCTGCGCCATCTGTAGATACGCCGCATGCAGGCGATCGACCTGGGGCACCAGCGCGAGCGATTCGCCGCTGTTGTCGATGACGTCATCAGCCGCCGCCAGCCGCTCTTGGCGCGCGACCTGTGCCGCCATGATCGCGCGCACCTGCGCCTCGGACAAGCCGCTGCGCATCATCACGCGGCGCAGCTGCACGTCCTCCGGGCAGTCGACCACGAGCACGCGGGACACCCGCTGTCGCCAGCTGCCCGACTCGACGAGGAGCGGGACCACGAACATCAGGTAGGCGCCGTGCGCCTCTGCTGCCGCGCGCTCGGTCTCGCTGCGGATCAGCGGATGCAGGATGTGCTCGAGCCGGGCACGCGCGCCCGGTTCCTCGAACACGTACTGGCGCATGCGGGCGCGGTCCATCGAACCGTCGGGCGCGAGAAAGGGCGCGCCGAACTCGCGCCGGATCGCATCGATTGCGGCCCCACCCGGGGCGGTCAGCGTGTGCGCGATCACATCGGTATCGATGACGGCCGCGCCGCGCGCGGCGAACATGTCTGCAACCGTGGTCTTGCCGCTGCCTATGCCGCCGGTCAGGCCGATGGAAAAGCGCGCATGGCCGCTCATGTCAGAACAGGAAGCCGAGATAGGCTGCGACCAGGGTGTCGCCATACAGCAGCGCGATCAAGCCGGCGGCGGCGAGGTAGGGGCCGAACGGAATCGGCTTGTCGCGCCCATGGCGCGCAAACAAGATCAGCGCGATGCCGACAACCGCGCCGACCAGCGAAGACAGCAGGATGATCAGCGGCAGCATCTTCCAGCCCATCCAGGCGCCGAGCGCGGCCAGCAGCTTGAAGTCGCCATAGCCCATGCCTTCCTTGCCGGTGGCCAGCTTGAACACCCAATATACCGCCCATAGCACCAGATAGCCTGCGGCCGCGCCGATGACCGCCTCATGCAGCGGCACGAAGGTCGCGTTCAGATTGACCAGCAGGCCGAGCCACAGCAGCGGCAGCGTGAGATCGTCCGGCAGCAGCTGGGTGTCGGCGTCGATGAAGGTCATCGCGATCAGCAGCCAGGTGAAGACCAGCGCGGCGAATCCGGCCACGCCGCTGCCGAACTGCCAGATCATCAGGGCCGACAGCACTGCGGTGAGCAGTTCCACCGCAGGGTAGCGTGCCGAGATCGGCGCCTTGCAGGACGCGCATTTGCCGCCGAGGACCAGGTAGCTGATCACCGGGATGTTCTCCAGCGCCGTGATCTGGTGTCCGCAGTGGGGGCAGGAAGAGCGCGGCACCATCAGGTTGTAGCGGTCGGTGTGCGGCAGCGGTTGGCCGCTTTCATGCGCGACGTAGTTGTCGCTTTCACGCTGCATCATGCGCGGAACGCGATGGATCACCACGTTCAGGAAGCTGCCGACCAATAGGCCGAAGATGGAGGCGAATAGCGTGGGCAGGGGACTCGAAGGAGGCGCCTGCAGAAGCATGTCGTGAAGCATTCGGGAAACCTTGCTGGATCGGGATGTGGGCGACAGCGGCGATGGCAATCGTCGCCTTGTCCGTCGGGCATGATATCCGTCAAACAGCAGGCAGGCAAACCGCCTTGACTAGGTGCTGCGGCGCCCGCGCGCGTAGCCGCCCTCGGCGGTCATCACGCGCAAGTGTTCGCGAGCGACTGCAAACTCATCCTGCAGCATGCGCAGCAGCGGGGGCGCCTGTTCGAGATGGCCGGTGTTTGCGATCCGTTCCAGCTCCACGCAGGGCGCACGCATCCTCAGCGCGCCGAGATTCTCGATGCTCGACAGGAAGCGGTGACTGGCGTGCGCGAGCTTGCCCGCGTCTGCGGCGGCCAGCGCCTGTTC
>DATLGF010000333.1:0-2304 GCA_035540575.1 Noviherbaspirillum sp. | reverse complement strand
ATTAGGATGCGCCGGCCCTCCTCCACCATGGCGGGCAGCATGTCGCGCAGCACGTCGATCTTCGCGCGCTCCATGCCGGGGTCGTGCCGCACGTCCTTGAGCAGATAGGGATCGCAGCATACCTGCCGCAGCTTGAGCAGGGCATCGAGGATCATGATCTGCGCGCCTTCGAAGCCCTTGCGCTGCAGGACGCGGCGCACCTGTTCGTCGGCGGCCACGCGCACGCTCTCATACAGATCGCGCTGCCGGCCTTGCAGCCGCACACGCTCGACGATTTCGGTTCTCGGCGGCAGCTCGGCGGCGACATCTTCCTTGCGGCGGCGCAGGATGAACGGGCGCACGCGCTGCGCGAGCAGTTGCGCGCGCACGGTTTCGCCGTCGACTTCGATCGGCTTGCGCCAAGTGCGCGCAAAGCTGCGCGCGTCGCCGAGGAAGCCGGGCATCAGGAAGTCGAACTGCGCCCACAACTCACCGAGGTTGTTTTCCAGTGGCGTGCCGGTCAGGCACAGGCGGTGGCGCGCCTTGATGCGGCGTGCCGCGCCGGCGCTGCGGCCGGCCGCATTCTTTACCGTCTGCGCTTCATCGAGGATCAGCAGATGGAAGGGCTGCGCGGCCAATGCCTCGATGTCGCGCCACAGCAGCGGATACGTGGTCAGCACGACATCGTGCCTCGCCATGCGCGCAAATTCGTCCGCACGGTTCGCGCCATGCAGCGTCAGCACGCGCAACGCGGGTGCGATGCGCCGCGCCTCGGCCTGCCAGTTGAAGACCAGGGAGGTGGGCAAGACCACCAGCGCGGGCAGATCGAGCCGACCGGACCGCTTCTCGACCAGCAGATGGGCGAGCGCCTGTGCCGTCTTGCCCAGTCCCATATCGTCGGCGAGGATGCCGGCCAGATCGTGTTCGCGCAGGTATTGCAGCCATGCGAGGCCCTGCAACTGATACGGCCGCAAGGTGATGCCCATACCTTCGGGCTGTGAAACCGCTGGTGGGACACCGGCCGAGGCCAGGCGCGCGGCGAGCCGGCGCAGCCCGGCCTCTCCCTCCATCTGCCAGGCGCCGTGCGGACCCGCGCGCTCGCGCTGGGTTTCCAGCAGACCGCGGCACATCACGTCGAAACGCAGCGCATCGGAGGCGTACAGGCGCAGCGGGCCGTCGCCGCGCCGCGGATCGGTCAGCAGATCCAGCATGCCGCACACGATGGCCTTGACCGGCGCGGCCGGGGTGTCGATGCGCCTGCCGCCCGGCGCGCGCAGGCGGACGATCTCGTCGTCGCCAATGGCGGCGACGCTTTGGGCGTTGAGCCAGCGCGCGTCGCGCCGCAGCAGGTCGGCCAGCAAGGGCACGACGTCATGCATCTGCCCGTCAATCTCGATGCCCAGCGTCAGCAGCCACGAATCACCTTGCGGATGGCCGAGCCCGGAGACCACGGGCGCGCGGCCTCTCAAGCGCGCGGCGACCTCCTTGCCGAGCACTTCGCCGGTTTCGGGGCTGACGATCAGGCGCCAGGCTTCCACCGGCACGCTGTCATGCGCAAAGCCCGGGCGCACGATCACCGCCCATCCCTGCTCCTGCAGTTCGGGCAGCCGGTCTGCCCAGAAGTCGCTGAAATGGTCTTCCTGCACCAGGGTCCATAGCGGGCCGCGCAAGCTCTCCGGCGGGCCGCCGCGCCATTGCAGCGTGTCGGCAGGCAGCGGAAGCAGGCCGAGGTCCCAGACCTTGTCCAGCGCGTCGGCCTCGGCCCACAGGTCGCGCAGCAGCACGCGCCGGCCGGCTTCGTCTTCGAGGAACTGCGATGAGGCAGGCCGCCGGTTCAGCACGGTAGACGGCGCCGCGATCTCCCAGCGCCTGCCGTCGTCCGCGGTATAGACCCAGTCGATCTGCGCGACCGTCACGCTGCCGCCGCGAGGTCCGAACGAGCCGGACGGCCGCATGCCGAGCAAGCCGTCCCCGCGCGCGAGGGTCTGCAGCGAGATGCGCGGGCTAAAGTGCGCGATGAGCTCGGCCGGGTCCGTCATGGTCATGAATACCGACGGCGTTGCCGCGGTTTGTGGTGCACGGTAATCGAAAGGCCGTATTGTCCACCGCGGCGTCGAAGCCCGCATCGACTCGCCGCATGCGCCTGTCATGGCGTTCGAAATGATCTGGAGAATGTGATCGGCCCTTCTGTCGGAAGTGGAAGTCGGGCAATATTTCACCTTGACACGAGCCGGATTCCTTCCGGACACGCCGACTTCACCGTTCCTGCCGAATGACACGCCTCCTGCCTCTCGTATTCTGCGCACTCGCATTGGGCCTCGCTGG
>DATLGF010000332.1:0-4318 GCA_035540575.1 Noviherbaspirillum sp. | reverse complement strand
GCCCAATTGCTTGGCTGATACGTTGACTTCAACATACGGTATCGCCAGCTCTTCAGCCCGCCATTCGGCGAGCTGCCGGCAGGCTTCGTCGAGTACCCAGCGCCCGAGTTCATGAATCAGTCCGGATGCCTCGGCGACCGGAATAAAGCGCGCCGGAGGAACCATGCCGAGCTGCGGGTCGTTCCAGCGTGCCAGCGCCTCGATGCCATAGACCGATTCGCGGTTGAGGTCCATCTTGGGCTGGTAATGCACGCTCAAGCGTCGCGCCGCCAGCGCTCCGCGCAACGCCTGTTCAAGCGCGGCCAGCTCCTGATTCGCCGCATTGAGCTCACGGCTGAAAAAGCGATAGCCGTTGCCCCCGCCTTTCTTGACTTGATGGGCTGCCATCTCGGCGTATCGCAACAAGGTTTGGAAGTCTTTCGCATCATCCGGATACAGGCTGATGCCAATACTCGCCGAAGCGACGAATCGCTTTTGCCCGAGGATGACATGCTCAGCCAGGATGTCCAGCGTCCGCTGCGCCAGATGGGCGGCTTGCTGCCCGTCACAGCGCGGCAGGACCAGGACGAATTCATCGTTACCCACCCGGCTCACGGTGTCACCCTTGCGCACGGCGGCTTGCAGTTGGTCGGCATACGCCTGGAGGAAGCGGTCGCCGACGGCGTGGCCATGTGCATCATTGATACGCTTGAAGCGGTCCAGATCAATGTGCAGAAGCGCGACCGGGTGCTGTGCGTGCGCGGCATTCGCCAGTGCGATCGCTCCCCGGTCGGCCAGCAGCTTGCGGTTGGGCAGCTTGGTCAGCACGTCATGGAAGGCAAGATCGTGCAATCGCTCGTCCATCCGGGTGCGCTCGATGGCGATGGCGGTCAGATGGGTGCACACCTCGACCAGTTGCCGATGAAACTCGGACGGCCCGCGGGGCTTGCGATAGTAAATTGCGAACGATCCCAGAACCCGGCCGTCGCGCGCGGTGATCGGTTGTGACCAGCAGGCTACCAGCCCGATGGGCAATACGAGCTGCCTGTAGTTTTCCCAGAGCGGATCATGTGCGATGTCGCTGACTTCGACCGGCTGATTGAAGTACAAGGCCGTTCCGCACGACCCCGCCTTTGGGCCGATCGGCTGCCCGTCGATCGCGATCGAATAGCCCTTCGGTATGCTGGGCGCGGCTACGACATGCACGCGGTCATGCTCGTCCACCAGGATGACCGAGCAGAGCAGATCCCTCGCGATCGCTTCGATCCGGAGGCAAAGCCTGTTGAGCAGTTTGGCCAACGGCTCGTCCCGGGCGAGCGCTTCAATGACGTCGTGCTGCAGGCGAAACAACTCCTCGGTACGCACCGGCGTGGCAATGCCCTGCAGGAAAACGGCAAAGGAGCGGTTGCCCTTGTCACTGAGGCGAAGCACGTGGGCCTCCGCCGCGGCGCTGCCATGACCGGCCTTGTGGAGGGTTACCTGCAGCAGCCTCGATTCGCCCGGGCTGATCGACGTGGCGAGTTCAACCCATGCTGACGGGTGCAGTTCGACGATCAACTCCTTGATCGGCTTGCCCACGAGCGTGTCGGTACCGGTGCTGATCAAATGCGCGACAGCGTCGTTGGCGTAGGTAATGCACCCGGCCTCATTGAGCCAGAGAATGCCAAGCGCATTCTGCTCGGCCATGGGATTGAACGGTTCCTGCATGCGACGGCTCCTGTGCCTGCTGACGGGCGCAGAGGCATGCTCGATATGCTGGTCAGGACGGGCACGTTGCGGCACAAGCGCCTCGCGCATGCCGAGCGCCACAGTTCATCATCTTACGCGCTCCGGGCTGCGCGATTTGCGGATTTCGGGACCTCATGCCGTGAACCCGGACTCGCATGTTCCTGATGTTTGTGCGGGTCAATGCCATTTCGCCGGCAGCACACTCAAGGTCAGCCGCGCATCGGCCCGGCCCGTAGCGGGGGAGCGTGACGGGGATGTGAGCTCCGCCCGCTCCGGTGGAGATGACTGGAAACAGTTCACGGTGTTTCCGGCCAAGGCGCAGAGCATCCTTTATCCCGTACTACCATGACCGAAGCCGCTGCGGCACGCCGGCCAGCTTGTCCGGATTGCGCACGACGAACACCGCCGCGATCTGGCCATCCTCGAAGTGGAACGACTGCGCGGACTCGATCCGGCCGTCGACGTAGCGAAGCAGGCCCGGTCCGCCGTTGATCCGGGCCAACCGGTACTGAACCTTCCCCGGATGCTGCTGCTCGAGCCACCAGAAAAGGCCGGCGATGCGTCCGGCCCCTCGCAGCACGCGATGGAAGGACGGCATCTTGCCGCCACCGTCGCTGACAAAGGACACGTCAGGCGACAGCAGCGCCTTCATGGCTTCCCGGTCGGCGCGCCGGGCTGCCTCGGTAAACGCGGCGAGAAGTGCGCGATGCGCCTCGGGCGCGGGCTGAAAGCGTGGGCGGGAATCGCGCAGCTTTTCCTGAGCGCGGTGTACCAGTTGCCGGCAGCTCGCTTCGCTCTTTCCCAGCAAGGCGGCGATATCGGCGTAATCCTGATCAAAGGCCTGGCGAAGCAGGAAGGCCGCGCGCTCTTCCGCGCCCAGCCGTTCCAGCGTCCAGAGCAGGGCAAACGAGACGTCGCTGGCCAGCTCGGCCGCCGTTTCGGGCGTATTCTCATCAAGCTCCACCAGCGGCTCGGGCAGCCACCAGCCTGTATAGCTCTCGCGCTCCGCCTTGCGCTCGCGCAGCCGATCCAGTGCCAGGCGTGTCGTCACCGTCACCAGCCAGGCTTCAGGCGAGCGCAAGGCGGCGTGGTCGGCCGCCTGCCAGCGCAGCCAGGCATCCTGTACCACGTCCTCGGCATCGGCCCGGGTGCCGAGCATCCGGTAGGCGGCGGAAAACAGCCGTGGCCGCAGTCCTGCGAACACGGCTTCGCGGCCGCCGGCTTCCGTTTCGTTCATCGCCATTCCCCGTACGCGAGCCTTACATCCCCGGTGCCGGCACTTCCGGGATCGGGTTCTGCAGGCTCCGGTTCATCATGTTCCAACCCTTGATGGCCGCCACAGCATAGCCGAGCTCGACGACCTCTGTTTCCGAGAAAAACTCGCGCACCCGCGCGAACTCCGCATCGCTTGCCTCGACATGCGGCTGGCCGTTGACCAGCTCCGCCCAGCGCAGGGCCGCGCGCTCGCGCTCGCTGAAGAATGGCGCCTCGCGCCAGACGGCGACGGCATTCAGATGACGCGGATCCACGCCTTGGCGGAGCAGGTCGCGCCAATGCATATCGACGCAGAAGCCGCAGCCGTTGATCTGTGAAATACGCAGGTTGATCAGCTCGACCAATCGCTCGCCGAGCGAACTTTGCTTTGCCGCATTCGACAGCTTGAGCTGGGCGTCGAGCAGGGCGGGGGCATGTTTGTGGAGGGCAATCCGGGCGGCATGAGACATGGCAGTCCTTTCAGTTCATCGAGGACAGCGCCCCATGCGCCGTCCATGCCTGTCAGACGGATGAGGCCCTGAGATTGTGACAGGGCTGGGAGGAGCGGCGACTGTCACGGCAATGCCGGCACGTACAGTTGCGCCGGTGTAGTCTTTCCTTCATGGACTCCCTGATCACCGCCTCCGCCCGAGCGCTCGCCGCCGGCGATCCGCTCGGTGCGCTGAAGCGCGTCGCGCTGCGCGACGATCCGCCGGCGCTGGCGCTGCGCGGCATCGCGATGGCGCAGCTCGGTGAGCATGTGCGTGCACGCGAACTCCTGCGGCGCGCCGCCCGCGCTTTTGGCGCACACGAGGAACGCTCGCGTGCGCGCTGCGTGGTGGCGGAGGCCGAGGTGGCGCTGGCAATGCGCGATCTCGGCGGCTCGCCGCGCGTGCTGGCGGCTGCCGCGGCCACGCTCGATGCCCATGCCGACCGCTGCAACGCGCTGCACGCACGCCTGATCGCCACGCGCCGGCTCTTGCTGCTGGGCCGGCTCGATGAAGCTGCGGCGGCGCTGGCGCAGCTCGATGTGCGCGGGATGCCGCCGGCGCTGGTGGCCGTGGCCGAACTGACGGCGGCCGAGCTGGCGCTGCGCTCGTTGCACATCGCCGCCGCGCGCACGGCGCTCGCGCATGCGACCGATGCCTGCGAGCGCGCAGGCGTGCCGGCCTTGCAGGCGGAAGTGACGGAGCTGCGGGCAATGCTCGATCGGCCCGCGGCCAGGCGCGTCGGCGCCGGTGGTGAGCAGCCATTGCGCCTGGACGAGGTGGCGGCGCTGCTGGCCTCGGATGTGCTGGTGGTCGATGCCTGCAGGCGCAGGTTCGGAAGCGGGGCCACGTGGCGCTCGCTGGCACGG
>DATLGF010000331.1:0-4974 GCA_035540575.1 Noviherbaspirillum sp. | reverse complement strand
GGCGTGCGCCTCGACAAGGTCCTGTCGCAGCTGCTGCCGCAATACTCGCGCAGCCGGCTGCAGCAGTGGATCGAGGCCGGTTGCGTGAGCATCGACGGCCGGCCCGCGCGCGCCAAGATGCAGGTGCTGGGCGACGAAACCATCACCGTGCTGCCGCAGGAGGTGCCGGAGGAGGGCGCCTACGAGCCGCAGCCGATGGCGCTGTCCATCCTATTCGAGGACGAGGCCATCCTGGTGCTCGACAAACCGGCAGGGCTGGTCGTCCATCCGGCGGCGGGAAACTGGTCGGGCACCCTGCTCAATGGACTGTTGCATCACGCCCCCGCACTGGCGGGCGTACCGCGCGCCGGCATCGTGCATCGCCTCGACAAGGAGACCAGCGGACTGATGGTGGTGGCCAAGACACTGGAGGCCCAGACCGCGCTGGTGCGCCAGTTGCAGGCACGCACCGTCACGCGTGAATACCTGGCGCTGGTCTGGGGCGCGCCGCAGTTGTCCGGTCATGTTGACGCGCCGATCGGCCGGCATCCACGCGACCGGGTGCGGATGGCGGTGTCGCGCCATGCCGGCGCCAAGCCGGCCGTCACCCACTACCAGCGCGTTGCCACCGGCTTCCTCAACGAGCAGCCGGTTGCGCTTCTGCGTTGCAGGCTCGAAACCGGCCGCACCCACCAGATCCGCGTGCACATGCAATCGATCGGCTTTCCGCTGGTCGGTGATCAGGTCTATGGCAAGCCGCATCTGGCCGCGGTGTTTCCGCGCCAAGCCTTGCACGCGCACCGTCTTGCTTTCGAGCACCCGGCCACTCACGCGGACTGCGCATGGCAAGCCGACGTGCCGGGGGACATTGCGGCGCTGCTGAAACGGGCAGGCATCGCCGCAGTCGAAGGCGAATGGCGATGAACGGAAGCTTTCTGGTTCCCGAGTGGCACGCGCCTGCGGGCGTGGCAGCACTGTCCACCACCCGGCGCGGCGGCGTCAGCCGTGCGCCTTACGACGATGGCGAGGGAGGAGGGGGGCTGAATCTGGGGGCGCATGTCGGCGACGATCCGGACAGCGTGCGGGCCAACCGGGCGCTGTTGCGCACCCGGCTTCCGGACGAGCCGGCCTGGCTGTCGCAGGTGCACGGCAACCGCGTTGTGCACGCCGATTCCGCAGTCGACGCGCCGCAGGCGGATGCCAGCATTACGAGTCGTCGCGGCGTAGTGTGTGCGATCCAGACGGCCGACTGCCTTCCGGTACTGTTCTGCGACGTCGCGGCTACGGTGGTAGGCGCCGCCCATGCGGGCTGGCGCGGGCTGGCCGGCGGGGTGTTGCAGAACACTGTCGGCGCGATGCGCACGGCCGGAGCGAGGGACATCATTGCCTGGCTCGGTCCGGCGATCGGCCCGCGCCGTTTCGAGGTGGGACAGGACGTGGTGAAAGCGTTTTGCGCGCAGTCGCCCGGGCTGCGGTCCGCGTTCGTCCCGCGCGAGGCGGTGCCGGGCAAGCATCTTGCGGACATCTATGCACTTGCGCGCATGATCCTTGCCGAAGCGGGGGTGAGGCAGGTGTTCGGCGGCGGACGCTGTACCGTCGAGGAGTCGCGCGACTTCTATTCGTACCGGCGCGACGGCGTCACCGGCCGCATGGCGAGCCTGATCTGGCTCAAGTAGACCCGCTGTAACGCGCGCTATGCTCCCGGCTCGCCGGTTTGACCGGCGGCCATCCGCTTCGCCTCGGCCGCTTCCTCCTCGCGGATTTTTTCGGCGAGCAGGCGCCTGCGCCTGCGCTGCGGCGTTCCCATCACGTATAGAATGATTGACACGGGAATCGCACCGTAGAACAAAAATGTCATCACGCCCGCGACCACCGAAGTTTCGGTAATGGACATCATCAGCACGACATAGGTCCAGGCCAGGGCAACGATATACATGACTCACCTTTCGAGCAAACCGTAACCATACGCGAAAAGCGAGAAGCCAGCATGAACATGTTCCAGCCCCAGGCCGAGCAGGCCGCATGGACGCCCCCCAAGATCGACCCTGCCGCGCTGCAGGCGCTGCTTCATGCGGCCCCGATCGACACCCGGCCCTTCACTGCCGCGATGAAGGAATTCAGCGCCAACGTCGATCCGTCGGTGTTGGCGGAGTTGCAGGCGGACTACATGCGCCAGCTCTCGAGTCTCTGGAGCGACATGCTGGCATCGAAGACGCCGACGATCGCCGATCGTCGCTTCGGGTCCCCGGAGTGGCAGTCGAACCCGCTCAGCGCCTTCCACGCCGCGGTCTACCTGCTCAATGCGCGCTTCCTCAATGCGCTCGCGGACGCGGTGCAAGCTTCCCCGCGCGCCAGGCAGAAGATCAAGTTCGCGGTGCAGCAGATGGTCGATGCGATGTCGCCGGCGAACTTCCTGGTCAGCAATCCGGAAGCACAGCAGAAGCTGATCGAGACCAAGGGCGAGAGCCTGGCCAAGGGTATCGCCCACATGCTGGAAGACATGAAGAAAGGGCGCATCTCGCAGAGCGACGAAAGCGCGTTCGAAGTCGGGCGCAACGTCGCCAACACCGAAGGGGCGGTGGTGTACGAGAACGAGCTGTTCCAGCTGATCCAGTACAAGCCGCTGACCAAGTCGGTCTACCAGCGCCCGCTGCTGCTGGTGCCGCCATGCATCAACAAGTACTACATCCTTGATCTGCAGCCCGACAATTCGCTGGTGCGCCACGCGGTGGAGCAGGGCCATTCGGTGTTTCTTGTCTCCTGGTGCAACCCGGACGCCAGCCTCGGCCATCTCACCTGGGACGATTACATCGGCCAGGGCACGCTGGAGGCGATTCGTGTCACGCAGGAAATTTCGGGACAGGAACAGCTCAACATGCTCGGCTTCTGCGTCGGCGGCACGATCCTCGCCAGTGCGCTCGCGGTGCTGGCTGCGCGCGGCGAGCACCCGGCGGCCAGTCTTACGCTGTTGACCACGCTGCTCGATTTTTCCGACACCGGCGTAATTGACGTCTTCATCGACGAAGCCCAGGTCGCAATGCGCGAGCGGACGATCGGCAAGGGCGGACTCATGCCCGGACGCGATTTTGCCTCGGCGTTCTCCAGCCTGCGTCCGAACGACCTTGTGTGGAACTATGTGAAGACGAACTACCTGAAGGGCGAGACGCCCCCGCCGTTCGACCTGCTGTACTGGAACAGCGATAGCACCAACCTGCCGGGACCGATGTTCTGCTACTACCTGCGCAATATGTACCTCGAGAACAATCTCAGGAAGCCTGGCAGGCTGACGGTGCTGGGGGAAAACGTCGACCTGTCGCTGATAGATGCGCCGGTGTTCGTCTACGGCTCGCGCGAAGACCATATCGTGCCTTGGGCGGCCGCGTATGAATCGACTGCGCTGCTGAATCCAAGGCGGCGTAAGCGCAACCGCTTCGTGCTCGGGGCATCCGGCCACATTGCCGGCGTGATCAATCCGCCTGCCAAAAAGAAGCGTAGCTACTGGGTCAATGAAGAACCCGCGCTGACAGCCGAAGCCTGGCTTGCCGGGGCGGCCGAGCATCCGGGAAGCTGGTGGCCGGAATGGACTGCTTTCCTCAAGCAGAACGCCGGCAAGCAGGTGGCGGCGCCCAAGCGCCTTGGCAATGCGAAGTACAAGCCGATCGAGCCGGCGCCGGGGCGTTATGTGAAGGTCAAGGCGGAGTGATCGGGACGAAGGATCGGTGAACCGGTGCGGGAAATGCGGTCCGAAATTGCGTAAATCCCTGTTTTTCCGAACTATAATTGGAGGCGATTTGGACGAACGGATGTTCACTTCGCCTCAGTTCAACCTCGATGCGTTGCGACGCAGTGACCGGGATTTTCGATGAATAGTGCAAAAAAGATTTCCGAGCGCCTGATCAAGAAGTACCCGAACCGCCGCCTGTACGACACCCAGACCAGTTCCTACATCACCCTTGCCGACGTCAAGCAGCTCGTCCTCGACAATGAAGAGTTCACGGTCGTCGATGCGAAGACCGAGGAAGACCTGACCCGCAGCATCCTGCTGCAGATCATCCTGGAAGAGGAGGCCAACGGCACCCCGATGTTTTCCAGCAGCGCGCTGTCGCAGATCATCCGTTACTACGGCCATGCGATGCAGGGCATGATGGGGTCCTACCTGGAGAAGAACATCCAGGCCTTCATCGAAATCCAGAACAAGCTGGCGGAGAATTCGAAGGGCTTCTACGAAGGCAAGCCGTTCAGCCCGGAGATGTGGACCCAGTTTATGAACGTGCAGGGCCCGATGATGCAGGGGATGATGAGCAACTACATCGAGCAGAGCAAGAATCTCTTCCTGCAGATGCAGGAGCAGATGCAGAACCAGACCAAGACCATGTTCGGCAGCTTCCCGTTCCCACCGAACGATCAGAACCACAAGAAGTGACGCGGCCGCGCCGGTGCGGCGCAGGATGCGACAAGGGGTAGAATGGCGGATTCGTCGTTCTGCCCCTTTTTCCTTTATGTCCACCAATCCCAAAGTCGGTTTCGTATCGCTCGGCTGCCCGAAGGCGCTGGTCGATTCGGAACAGATCCTGACCCAGCTGCGCGCCGAAGGCTATGAAACCGCCAAGAGCTACGATGGCGCCGACCTCGTGATCGTCAATACCTGCGGCTTCATCGACGCCGCCGTGCAGGAATCGCTCGATGCGATCGGCGAGGCGCTGGCCGAGAACGGCAAGGTCATCGTCACCGGCTGCCTGGGCGCGAAGAAGGACATCAACGGTAACGACATCATCCAGAGCGTGCACCCGAAGGTGCTCGAAGTGACCGGCCCGCATGCGGTCGGCGAGGTGATGTCAGCCGTGCACAAGCACCTGCCGAAACCGCACGATCCTTTTGTCGACCTGGTTCCGGCCCAGGGCATCAAGCTCACGCCGAAACACTACGCGTACCTGAAGATCTCCGAGGGCTGCAATCACCGCTGCACGTTCTGCAGCATCCCGTCGATGCGCGGCG